>JBKPOL010000394.1:0-8802 GCA_046733075.1 Pseudomonadota bacterium
GCCTTCGACGTTCCTGCCATCGAAGAAGCGGCCACCCGCGCAGGTAATCTCGCGATACCTCTGGTCGCCGCGCTGACTCGCAAGGTCGCAGCCGCGGATGGCGTCGCCAAGGGCTACGTGCACTGGGGCGCGACGAGCCAGGATGCAATCGATACCGGCCTCGTGCTCCAGCTTCGCGACGCCCTGGCGCTCGTCACGCGTGATATCTCCCGCCTTGCCGATTTGCTTGCAGAGCGGGCGCGTGCGCACGCAACGACAGTCCTCGCGGGCCGCACGTGGCTGCAGCAGGCGCTGCCGGTGTCATTGGGCCTCAAGCTCGCAGCGGTTGTCGGCGCGCTCGATCGCGACCTGCAGCGAATCGAGGCCGCGCGCAAACGAGCACTCGTCGTACAGTTCGGCGGTGCTGTCGGTACGCTCGCCTCGCTGCATGACAAGGGACTCCTCGTCACCGAGAACCTTGCACGGCGCTTGTCGCTTTCCACGCCGGACATGCCCTGGCACACGCATCGCGACCGACTGTGCGAAGTCGCAAGCGTGCTCGGGATGTTGACGGCAACGCTCGGCAAGCTGGCGCGCGACTTGTCACTGCTTTCGCAAACCGAAGTGGGCGAGGTCCTCGAGCCGGACGCGCCCGGTCGCGGTGGTTCGTCCACGATGCCTCAGAAGCGCAACCCGGTCGGCGCGTCGATCGCGCTTGCCGCCGCAACGCGCGTGCCCCCACTCGTTTCCACCATGTTGGCAGCCGCCATACAGGAGCATGAGCGAGGACTTGGCAACTGGCCGGCCGAGTGGGAGACGCTGCCTGGGATCGTCTTGCTGACGTCAGGCGCGCTGGCCACGATGATCGAGGTGGTCGAAGGACTGGACGTGCACGCCGACCGCATGCGCGCGAACCTCGATATCACACGTGGTCTCGTGTTTGCGGAGGCCGTGCAGATGGAACTTGCGCCGAAGATCGGGCGGGACACGGCGCATTCCGTGATCGCCGGCGCCTGTCGGCGCGCCGCGCTGCAAGGACGGCATTTGCGCGACATTCTGCTGGAGGAGCCGGATATCGCGAAGCTGCTCGATCGGCCGACGCTCGATCGCCTGTTCGACCCGCTTCGCTATCTCGGCGAAACCCGCGCCTTCATCGATCGGACGCTTGCCAGCCACGCGATCGTCGGTGCGACCGGATAACGGCATTCTGCAGGTGGTGTTGGTAACGGGCCCAAGCTGATGGAGTAACGCCATGCCGATCGTCCAAGTCGCCGAAACGCGAATCAACTATGAGATCGAGGGCGAGGCCGGCGCGCCCGCGCTCGTTCTGTCGAATTCGCTCGGTGCATCCCTCGAGATGTGGGAGCCGCAAATGCCGGTGTTCTCGGGTCGATTTCGCGTGATCCGTTACGACACCCGAGGCCACGGCCGATCGGCGGCTCCGCCGGGCCCGTATACCATCGACCAGCTTGCAAAGGACGTGCTGGGCTTGCTCGACCACCTGTCGATTGCGCACGCCAATTTCTGCGGTCTGTCGATGGGCGGCGCCATTGGCATCTGGCTTGGTATCAATGCGCCCGAGCGCATCGACCGCCTGGTGCTTGCCAACACCGCGGCGAAGATCGGGACGGCGGAAATGTGGAACGCCAGGATCGAAGCGGTGCGCAAGGGCGGTACCGCCTCCATCGCGCAGGCCGTGCTCTCCAGGTGGTTCACATCGGCGATGATCGAGCAGCCGACGCCGATCGTTTCCCATATGCGCAGCACGTTCGAACGGACGTCTTCCGACGGCTATGCCGCATGCTGCGCCGCGGTGCGCGACATGGATCTGCGGTACTCGCTCGGACGCATCCATCGGCCGACGCTCGTCATTTCCGGTACGGAGGATCTCGCCACACCGCCCGGCGACGGACGCTACCTCGCGGACCACATCGACAAGGCCCGCTATGTGGAGCTCGATGCGCCTCACCTTTCCAACGTTCAGGCCGCGGGCGCATTCAGCCAGGCGGTCGTGCAGTTTCTCACGCATCGCATGGAGTAAAGTGACCGTCTCGTCGACCCCCGACAGGACCGGAAACAATGGACGAACGCGAGCGGTACGAAGGCGGGATGAAGGTGCGGCGCGCAGTGCTTGGCGACGCTCACGTCGATAGATCGGTTGCCAAGCGTAACGAGTTCAACACCGAATTCCAGGAGCTGATCACCCGGTACGCGTGGGGCGAGATCTGGACGCGTCCCGGCTTGCCACGGCACACGCGCAGCCTGCTCACGATCGGCCTGATGGTGGCGCTGAACCGCAGTGACGAGTTCAAGCTCCACGTCCGCGCGGCATTCAACAACGGCGTCACGCGCGAGGAAATTCGGGAAGTGCTGTTGCATTGCGCCATTTACGCCGGGGTGCCGGCGGCCAATTCCGCCTTCCACATGGCTGAGGAGGTGTTCGCGCAGATGCAGCAGACGACCTGACGCTAGACGCCGATTGCTCGTGAACGCGCGTTGATTGCGGTGATACAACCGTTGCCGCGGAAGGCGCGCATCGTCATGAGCGTCTGGGCATGAGCAGCCAGCCGCTCGATGGTCTCGCGCTCGGTCGCGCTTCGGTTAACGAGCCTGTCGCAGCGCCTGCGTTCCCGGCGCACCGCGGGCGGCTGTTCCGCAAGTACCTGCTCCACATTCTTTCGCTCGTCACGATCGCGCTGCTTGCGTCGGGGGCGATCGGCGTCTACTTCTCCTACCAGGAAAACCGGTCGGCACTCGCGAGCCTGCAGCGCGAAAAGGCGATTGCGGCGGCATCCCGCATCGAGCAGTACATCACGGGCATCCAGCAGCAATTGAAGTACGCAGCGCTGCCCCAGCTCGGCGCTGCCGAAGTCGAGTTGCGACGAATCGAATTCCTGAAGCTGCTGCGCCAGGTGCCGGAGATCACCGACATCGCGCAATTGAGCAGCACCGGCCGCGAACAGGTGCTCGTGTCGCGCCTCGGCATGGACAGCATGAATTCAGGCAAGGATCGCTCGCAGGAAGCGGCGTTCCGCGGCGTCAAGCGCGGGCAGACGTGGTTCGGGCCCGTCTATTTCCGGAAGGAGACCGAGCCCTATCTCACGATCGCACTGCGATCGAATAGCGACGAAGTGACGGTCGCCGACGTCAACCTCAAGTTCATCTGGGACGTCGTGTCGCGCATCAAGATCGGCGAGAAGGGGAAGGCGTACGTCGTCGATGGAAATGGCTTCCTGGTGGCCGACCCGGACATCGGCCTCGTGCTGCGGAAGACCAACCTCGGCGGGCTCCCGCACGTCATCGCGGCGACCGATGCAAGCAAGTCGGACGAACCCGCGATGGTATCGATGGACCTCGCGGGTACGGCGATGCTCACCTCGGTCGCGTTCATCGATCCACTGGGATGGCGCGTGTTCGTCGAGCAGCCGGTTTCCGAGGTGTACGCAAAGCTGAACGCATCGATCCTGCGTACCGGCCTGCTGCTGCTTGCCGGCCTCGTGCTGTCTGCGCTCGGCGCGCTCGCGCTCGCACGCGGCATGGTGCGGCCGATCCGCACGCTCGACGAAGGTGCGCAACGCATCGGCGCCGGTGACCTCGAGCGCCAGATCGACGTGCGAACGGGTGACGAGCTCGAAGGACTGGCCGCGCAGTTCAATCGGATGACCGCGCAGTTGCGCGAATCCTATGCCGGGCTCGAGCGCAAGGTCGATGAGCGGACACGCGAACTGCAGAGCTCGCTCGAGCAGCAGACGGCGATCAGCGAGATATTGCGCGTCATTTCGAGCTCGCCCACGGATGTGCAACCGGTCTTGCAGGCCGTCGCGGAGCGCGCAGCACATCTGTGCGATGCGCCGTATGCACGCATCATGCTTGTCGAAGGTGGCGTGCTTCGTCCCGCGTCCGAGTATTCGTCGCAGCCCGTTCCCGTAGCCTCGGCAGTCCCGCTCGATCGGACGTCGGTCACGGGGCGGGCGGTCACGGATCTCAAGACGGTGCACCTCGCCGACATCGCGCCGATCATCGACAGCGAATTCCCCGGTGCGAAGGTGAACTTCGAGCGGCTTGGGATGCGGACGGCGCTCGCCGTGCCGCTGATGCGCGAAGGCGGTGCCTACGGCGCCATCTTCCTGTATCGCACCGAGCCCCGGCTCTTCTCGCCCGACCAGGTCGCGCTCGTCGAGACCTTTGCGCAACAGGCGGCAATCGCGATCGACAACGTTCGCCTGTTCAACGAGACGCGGGAGGCGCTCGAGCAGCAGCAGGCATCCGCCGAGGTGTTACGCGTCATCAGCAGCTCGGTCGCGGACACCGCGCCCGTATTCCAACGGATCGCAGAAAGTTGCAGGCGGTTGTTCGATGGGTCCGTTGTGGGCATCAACCTCGTCGGCGAGGACGGACTGATTCACGTCGGCCACTACGACGGGCCCAACCAGGAAGCATTCCGGAAGCTGTTCCCTTCGCCGCTCAGTCGCGACTCTTCCACCGGGCTCGCCATTCTCGAGCGCCGCGTCGTGCATTACCCGGACGTGATGAACGGCCCCGACGTACCCGAGTACACCCGAAGATCGTCCGCGGCGACGGGCGAGCGTTCGCTGTTGTTCGCGCCGATGCTGTGGGAGGGCCGCGGCATCGGTGCGATCGTCGTCGCGCGAAGGACGGTGCGGCCATTTTCGGACAAGGAAATCGCGCTGCTGAAAACTTTCGCCGACCAGGCCGTCATCGCCATCCAGAACGCCCGCCTGTTCAACGAGACGAAGGAGGCGCTCGAGCAGCAGACGGCCATCGCCGAGATCCTGCGAGTGATCTCGAGCTCGCCGACCGATGTGCAACCGGTGCTGGACGCAATCGCGGAGCGCGCGGCGCGTTTCTGCGACGCGTCGGCCGCGTCGATGTACCTGACGGAGGGCAACGTCCTGCGGCATCTCGCGTCGAAAGGTCCGTCCCCGGATCCCGTGCGCCACATCGAAGCGTTGCCGATCGACCGGAACTCGATCTCCGGTCGTGCGCTTCTCGAGCATAGGACGATCCAGGTGGAGGACATGCTCGCGATCGCCGGCGAGTACCCGCTGAGCTTCGATCTCGCGCACCGCCTCGGACATCGAACCGTCGTCGTGCTGCCGCTCTATCGCGAAGGCCAGCCCGTTGGAACGATCCTTCTCCGCCGACAGGAGGTGCGACCGTTCAACGAGCGTGAGATCGGCTTGCTGCAGACTTTCGGCGACCAGGCGGCGATCGCCCTGGAGAACGTGCGCCTCTTCAACGAGACGAAGGAGGCGCTCGAGCAGCAGCGCGCGTCCGGCGAAGTGCTTGCGGCAATCAGCAGCTCCATTGCCGATACCACTCCGGTGTTCGAGCGCATTCTCGCGAGCTGCGAGCGGTTGTTCGCCGGCAAGGTCGGACAGATCAATGTCATCGAAGACGACGGCATGGTCCACATGGCCGCATACAACGGAGGGAATCGCGAGGAAGTCGCAAAGCATTTTCCCTTCCCGCTGGATGCGTCCAGTGCGACCGGCGTGGCAATCGCGACGCGGACGGTGCTCCACTATCCGGACATCGAAGTAGATGCGAGCGTTCCCGCGCGCGCACGTGCGGGCTGGAGCACGGAAGGTCTGCGCGCGGTGATCGTCGCGCCGATGATGTGGGAAGGCACCGGCGTGGGCGCCGTGTTCGTCGGACGGGAGCATCCCGGTGCCTATTCCGACAAGGACATCGCACTGCTGCGCACGTTCGCGGATCAGGCGGCGATCGCCATTCAGAACGCGCGACTGTTCCGGGAGATCCAGGACAAGAGCCGCCAGCTCGAAATTGCGAACAAGCACAAGTCGGAATTTCTCGCCAATATGTCGCATGAGCTCCGCACGCCGCTCAACGCGATCATCGGATTCTCGGAGGTGCTGCTCGAGCGGCTGTTTGGCGACCTTAACGACAAGCAGCAGGATTATCTGCAGGATATCCATTCGTCCGGGCGCCACCTGCTGAACCTGATCAACGACATCCTCGATCTCTCGAAGGTCGAGGCCGGGCGCATGGAGCTCGAGCTCTCCACGTTCGATTTACCGTCGGCCATTTCCAACGCCATGAGCCTGATCCGGGAACGGGCGCAGCGGCACGAAATCGCCCTCAGCGTGGACCTTGATCCGCAACTCGGCGAGATCGTTGCGGACGAGCGCAAGCTGAAGCAGATCCTGCTGAACCTTCTTTCGAACGCGGTGAAATTCACGCCCGACGGCGGACGCATCGAGGTTGGCGCGCGCGGCGGCGAACGGGAGATCTCGATCTCCGTTCACGACACGGGGATCGGCATCGCTGCCGCCGATCAGGAAGCGGTATTCGAGGAGTTCCGGCAGGTCGGCCGCAACTACACGAGCAAGCAGGAAGGCACCGGTCTCGGTCTCGCGCTGACGCGTCGCTTCGTCGAGCTTCACGGCGGGACGATTCACGTCGAAAGCGAGCTCGGCAAGGGTGCGACGTTCACGTTCAAGCTGCCGCGCGCGCCTAGCGCGTAATCGAAGCGGCGATACCCGCGCGCCTAAAGGTCCACATACATGAACACGATCCTGATCGTCGAAGACAACGAGAAGAACATGAAGCTCGTGCGCGACGTTCTGCAGGTCAAGGGTTACCGAACGCTTGAGGCCGGAACCGCCGAGGATGGCATTCGCCTCGCCATCGAGCACAAGCCCGATCTCGTCCTGATGGACATCCAGCTTCCGGGAATGAACGGCATCGACGCACTTGGCGTGCTGCGCAAGGACCCGACGACCGCGAGCATTCCGGTGATTGCGGTGACCGCATCGGTCATGCAGCAGGATCGCAAGCTCATCACCGAAGCGGGCTTCGACGGTTATATCGGCAAGCCGATCAACCTCAAGGAGTTTCTGTCGACCGTCCAGCAGATGCTCCGAGGGCAGCAATGATGCGTGCGTCCCGGCGTGACGAGAGGTCGCGGGATTCGCGCGGTCGAGCAGTGGCCCGGGGGCCGGGCGGAGGAACGCGTCGATGAGCACAGGATCGAAGGTGCTGGTCGTCGACGACACGCCGCACAACGTCAAGCTGCTTGCCGACCTGCTCGCAGTGAAGGGCTACGTCGTCGCAACGGCAACGAACGGCGAGGAGGCGCTCAGCAAGATCGCCGCCGATCCTCCCGATCTCGTCCTGCTCGACATCATGATGCCGGGGCTGTCCGGGTACGACGTCTGTCGCCGGCTTCGCGCTGATGGCGCCACGGCGCTTCTTCCCGTCGTGCTCGTGACTTCGCTCGACGCGCAACAGGAACGCACCAAGGGGATCGAGGCGGGCGCCGATGACTTTCTCGGCAAGCCGATCAACCAGCCGGAGCTTTTCGCGCGCGTCCGCTCGCTACTGCGCATCAAGGCGTTGCAGGACGAGGTGCGCCAGCAGGCCGCCGCGCTCAAGGAGTGGAACGCGAAGCTCGAGGAGCGCGTCTCGAAACAGGTGGGCGAGCTCGAGCGAATGTCGGCGCTCAAGCGTTTCTTCGCGCCCGCGGTATGCGAGGCGATTCTCACTGCGGGAGAGAAGTCGATCCTCGCGCCCCATCGCCGCGAGATCTGTTACGTGTTCGTCGACCTTCGGGGCTTCACCGCGTTCACCGACTCGGCCGAGCCGGAGGAAGTACAGGCGGTGCTGCGCGAATACCACACGACGATGGGCGAGCTGATCAGCAAGCACGAGGGCACGCTCGACCGCTTCGCGGGCGATGGAATCTTGCTGTTCTTCAACGACCCGGTGCCGGTACCGGAGCCCGCGCGGCGCGCCGCTACGATGGCACTGGAGATGCAAGCGCGGTTCGTGCCCTTGCGAGCCCGTTGGTCCAAGCTCGGGTACGACCTCGATCTCGGCATCGGCATCGCCAAGGGCTTCGCGACGCTGGGCGCATTCGGGTACGAGAACCGCTTCGATTATTCGGCGATCGGCGGAGTGGTCAATCTCGCGGCTCGCCTGTGCGATGAAGCGGGACCCGGGGAAATCTTCATCGACCGGCGCGCGCGCGCCGAGCTCGATGAAATTGCTGCCGTGGATATCCTCGGTGCGCTGCAGCTCAAAGGCTACGCGCATTCCGTTCCTGCGTTCCGACTGACGAGCTTGCGGTGAATGCAGAGGCGCGCCCGGTCGACGAGGCGCGCGCGCAGTCCGAACGCACCAGTTCGGCGGATGGAGGCGCATCGATCCTGCGTGCCGGGCTCGACACGCTGGACTTCGGCTTCGCGATCTTCGAACGCGACCTGCGACTCGTCACCTGCAACAAAGCCTTTCGACTGCTGCGCGGGTATCCCGCTGCACTCTGCAAGCCCGGCAGCGAGATCGTGGACCTCTATCGTTTCAATGCGAAGCGCGGCGACTACGGCCCGGGCGACGCGGAAATACAGGCGCAAACGCGCCTTGTTCGCGTCCGAGCCCGCCAGCCGGACGAGCTCGAATACGTGCTCCCGTCCGGTCAAATGCTCAGTGCAACGACCGCTTCGCGGAGATGTATCTCGTTCCCGGTGAATATCTGGAACCGGGACGCCCTTATCCGACGTTCCTGCGTTGGCTGGCCGAGCACGGGTATTACGGTGAAGGCGATGTCGATGCGCTGGTGGCGAAGCGCGTTGCGAGCCTGCGTGATCCGAGCGATGCGACGTTCGAGGATCGGCATCCGAATGGGCGCGTGTATGAGGTCTATCGTCGGCGAGCGGGGGCCGGCGGCACGGTAACGGTGATCACCGACATCACGAAGCTCAAGGCGGTGGAGGAGCGAGTTGCATCGACAAGTTCATCGGCGATGCAATCATGCTCTTTTTCGGCGATCCGGAATCGAGA
>JBKPOL010000395.1:0-3482 GCA_046733075.1 Pseudomonadota bacterium
ACCTGACGCTGTGGTCGGAACGCCGCGCACAGCAATGCGTCGACAGTGGTCTCGCATGCCTGCACGTGTCGCTCGATGCCGCGACACCCGAGCTCTACGAAAGCATTCGCGTCAACGCCCGATTTTCCAAGGTGCTACGCAACTTGCGTCGCGTCATCGCCGCACGCGCAGCAGCGAATGCGCCGTTGGAGATAAGACTGGTCTGCGTGCTGATGCGTCAGAACCTGCACGAGCTTCCGGCGCTCGTGCGACTCGCGCATGCCGAGGGCGTCGATGATGTCTTCGTCCAGTATCTGTGTCACGACTTCGAGGAAACGTCGCTGCCGGACGGCTACAAGCCGATGCGCGACTTCATTCACGATCAAACGCTCGATCGCGTCCCGCACGACGTCGTGGTCGAAGCGTTCGCCGCCGCGCGAAGGGCTGCCGAGGAAACCGGCGTGGCGCTCCGCCTGCCGGCCCTCGACGGCAGAACGCAAGCCCGGCGACTGCCGCGCTGCGACTGGCCATGGCGAGGCGCCTACGTCAGCTATCGCGGGGACGCGATGCCGTGCTGCATGGTCGGCACGCCGGACCGCATCAATTTCGGCAACATGCTCGAGCGCGGCGTACTGGACGTTTGGCACGGTGACGAGTATGACGAGTTCCGCGAGGGACTCGCGACCGACGCGCCCTTTCCAATCTGCCGTTCCTGCTCGCTCTACCGCGGCACGTTCTAGCGCGTAGCCGATGCAGAACGAACCCGGCAGCGTGCAATGAGCGTCATCGAACTCACGTCGCGACGTGCGAGCAAGCGCCGCATCGTCGTGTTTCGCGCGTTACAGCTTGGGGACATGCTCTGTGCGGTCCCCGCGTTGCGGGCGCTGCGCAAAGCGTTTTGCGACGACGAGATCACCCTGATCGGGTTGCCCTGGGCGAAAGGATTCGTGCGCCGCTTCGCGCATCTCGTCGACCGCTTTGTCGAGTTCCCCGGCTTTCCGGGCTTGCCCGAGCGGGAGCCCGACGTTGCGGCGCTGCCGGACTTCCTGCGCGAGTCGCATGCGTCGCGCTATGACCTCGCGATCCAGTTGCACGGACGGGGCGATCTAACCAATTCGGTTGTCGCGGCGCTTGGCGCACGCGTGAGCGCCGGCTTCTATCCGACCAATAGCGAGTGCCCCGATCCCGCGCGGTACATGCCGTGGCCGGAGGCAGGCACCGAGGTGCATCGCTGCCTTGCGCTGACCGACTTCCTCGGTCTGCCGCGACAGGGCGAGGAACTCGAATTCCCGCTCAGCGGCGCGGAGGCCGCGGAAGCATCGGCGCTGCTCGAGCGTCATCGGCTCGTCCCACGCCGTTTCGTCTGCGTGCATCCAGGCGCGCGGCTGTACACGAGACGCTGGCCGGCCGAATACTTCGCGAGGGTGGCACACGATGTCGCGCGGCTCGGCTACGCGGTCGTGCTCACGGGAAGCGCCGAGGAGGCGCTCCTCACAAGAAGAGTCGCTCGCGAGCTGCGGACGTCAACCGTCGTCGATCTCGCGGGACAAACGTCGCTCGGCGTCGTCGCCGCAGTCCTATCGCGTGCGCGTCTGCTGGTATGCAACGACACCGGCGTGTCGCACGTCGCCGCGGCGTTGCGTGTACCGAGCGTGGTCGTCTGCTGTGGTGCGGATGCGCGCCGCTTCGCCCCGCTCGATCACGTGCTGCACGAGGTTCTCCACCATCCGATTGCGTGCAGGCCCTGCACGCACGTCCATTGCCCGATCGGTCATCCGTGCGCGCACAAGTTGTCGCCGGAGCGCGTCTCGACGCACGTTCGGGCGCGTCTCGGGCCGCGTCGGCCGGAAACGCCCCTGCATTTTCGCGGATCGCCGCGGCCCGTCTCGCTTCCCGCGACGCCGGGCACGCCACCCCTTCAGACATGACGCGCTCGATTCGCCGTTCAGCCGGGCCGGTCGCCGCCCTCTCGCTCGTCGGCGGCGATTGCCTGGCGCACGCGCGCTCGGCGAGGCAGACGGAGCGATGAATGCGACGCCTGCGCATCCTCACGTGGCAGGTGCACGGCAACTACCTGTACTACCTGACGCATGCGCCGCACGAGTTCCACGTCCTGTCGAAGCTCGACCGGCCCGCAGGTTACGGCGGGCGCCACGGCAACTTGCCGTGGGCCGGCAATGTGCACGATTGTCCGGTCGAGCGCGTGCGGGAGCAATCGTTCGACTGCGTGCTGTATCAATCGCTTCCGCACTTTCAGCAGGACCGCCTGGAGATCCTGGGAGAAGCGCAGCGTCGACTGCCGTCGATCTACCTCGAGCACGATCCTCCGCTAGCGCATCCGACCAACACCGTGCATCCGGCCGCGCAAAGCGTCGCGCTGATCGTTCACGTCACCCACTACAACGCACTGATGTGGGATTGTGGCAACACGGCTACGCGCGTGGTCGAGCACGGTGTGCGCGTGCCGGACGGCATCCACTGGACGGGCGAGATCGCGCGCGGGGTCGCCGTAATCAACCATCTTCAGCGCCGCGGACGACGGCTCGGCGCCGACGTGTTCGAGCGCTGGCGAGCGGATGTTCCGCTCGACCTGTTCGGAATGGAGGCGGCGGCGAGCGGGGGCCTCGAGGAGTTGCCGTACGAAAGGCTGCTGCCCGCGATTGCGCGCTATCGCTTCTTCGCGCATCCCGTGCGCTACACGAGTCTCGCGCTCGCAATCTGCGAAGCGATGACGATCGGTTTGCCGGTGGTTGGTCTTGCGACCACGGAACTGCCGCGGATCATCGCGCAAAGCGGCGGAGGCTACGTGGATAACGAGCTAACCCGGTTGATTGCAGTGTCACGCGACCTGCTGCGCGACCGCGGAGCGGCCGACGCGCTTTCGCGTCGCGCACGAGCTTATGCGCGCGAGCGCTTCGCGATCAAGCGCTTCGCCGCGGACTGGGACGCCGTCTTTCGGGAGGTGTGCGGGGCATGAGAACCGAACCGAGCCAGCCGCTGCGCATCCTCGTCATTAGCGGGGCGGGCTTCCTCGGCTCGCATTTGTGCGGGCGCCTTCTCGAGGACGGCCGTGACGTGCTGTGCGTCGACAACTTCTACACGGGAACGCGCGCGAACGTCGCGCCGCTGTTCGACAACCCGCGCTTCGAGCTGCTGCGCCACGGCATCACGTTCCCGCTCTACGTCGAGGTGAAGCGCATCTGCAATCTCGCCTGTCCGGCGTCGCCCCGACACTACCAGCTCGACCCCGTGCAGACGACGAAGACCAGCGTGCACGGCGCGATCAACCTGCTCGGCCTCGCAAAGCGATTGCGTGCACCGATCGTCCAGGCCCTCGACGAGCGAGGTCTACGACGATCCCGCGCAACACCTGCAGACGGAGGATCATTGGGCCACGTCAATCCGATCGGCCCGCGCGCGTGTTACGACGAAGGCAAGCGCTGCGGGGAGACGCTGTTCGCGGACTATCGCCGCCAGCACGGACTCGTCACGCGCAGTGCGCG
>JBKPOL010000396.1:0-12752 GCA_046733075.1 Pseudomonadota bacterium
GTGTACGGCATCCCCGTTTCCTCGAGAAACATCGTCAGCTTGTGTCCGTTGGGGGTCGTCCAGTAGTAGAGATCGATCATGCTCGAGGGGCGGCGAGGAGTGGGCGTATCGAGGAAGGTTATCGTGAGGCCCGGCCGGCGCCGCGGCGGAACGACGCGTTCAGAAGGTTCCGGGGTAAGAGCCGCCATCCACCAGAACGTTCTGCCCCGTAATGTAGGCGGCGTGGACGCTGCAAAGAAAGGCGCAGATTTCACCGAACTCCCGAGGCTCGCCGAAGCGACCCGCCGGCGTTGCGCGCATCGCGGCGTCGCGAACCTCGTCAAACGGTTTGCCCGACGCCTTTGCCCGCGCCACGAGCCCGCTTCGCAAGCGATCGGTCGCAAATTGTCCGGGCAAGAGATTGTTGATCGTGACGTTATGGCGCACGACGTTCCGCGCGAGGCCGGCGACAAATCCCGTGAGACCCGAGCGCGCGCCGTTCGAGAGCCCGAGCACGTCGATGGGAGCCTTCACGGCGCTCGACGTGATGTTGACGATGCGGCCAAAGCCGCGCGCAATCATCGAATCGATGGTCGCCTTGATGAGCTCGATGGGCGTCAGCATGTTCGCGTCCAGCGCACGAATCCACGCGGCCCGATCCCACTCGCGGAAGTCGCCGGGCGGCGGGCCGCCTGCGTTGTTGATGAGTATGTCCGGCGCCGGACATCGAGCAAGCGCTGCCTCGCGACCCTCGACGGTCGTGATGTCACATGCAACCCAAGAGACGCTGCGACCCGCGAGCTCGGTGATCTCGGCGGCGGTTTGCGCGACCTGGTGCTCGGTGCGCGCGCAGATTGTCACATCCACGCCTTCACATGCAAGCGCCTCTGCGCAGCCGCGTCCCAATCCCTTGCTCGCGGCGCACACGAGCGCGCGGCGGCCGGTCAGACCGAGGTCCATGTCCCCTCCTTCCCGGACGTCACGCCGGCTGAGGTGTGCCGACCCGCCGGACCTGCACGACGGTACCGATGGCGACGACGAACAGCACGCCGATCACGATGAACGTCTGGCGGGCGAGGCCATGGTCCAGCATCACGCCGAATAGCACCGGACCGAGCATCGACCCGAGGTCCAGACCGGAATAGACGAAGCCGTAGACACGACCGGCGGCGCCCTTTGGCGTCGCATTGCGGACGATGAGATCCCGCGAAGGCCCGGTGGCACCGATGAACAGTCCCACGACCACGAAGAGGGGGACGAGCCAGGGCACCGGCACCAGATTGGCGGCAACAAGCGGGAGCAACGAGGCGCCGACCAGCAAACCGGTCGCGGCGACCCGATCGTGCCGCTCGGTGCGCACGGCGAGGAAGCCGCCAATGACAATGCCGGCCGTTCCACCGAGGAGATACGCGGTCACTGCAGACGTTGCGACGACGAGCGGCACGGCGAGTCCCGCGTTGAGCGCGGCCGGGAGGAAGGTCTGCAAACCGATCGACGCTGCCGTCTGGAACACGAAATAGAGGAAGCAAAGCACGATCGCCGGTTGCACGAACAAGGCGACGCTGCCCTTCAGCGTATGCGCATGGGCGTCAGGCGCGCGATGTGATGTGAGGACGCGACGCTGACTCGCGAGTACGCCGAGCATCACCAACCCGACGAGCCCCATCGCAACCAACGCGATGCGCCAACCGAACGCGACGCCCAGACCAAAACTGACGACGGGGGCAAGCGCGTAGCCAAGATTGCCGCCCACGCCGTGCGTCGAATACGCGTGACCGAGCCGTCGGGCCGTGACATTCGCGTTCAGGATGGCGAAATCGGAGGGATGGAACACGCCATTTCCCGCGCCCATGATGGCCGCACACGGGAAGAGCCACCAGGGATCGGGGGCGAGAGACGCACCGAGCGTGCCGAACACCAGCAGCGCCATGCCCCCGAGCAAGACCGGGCGCGCGCCCAGTCGATCGACGAAGAAGCCGGCAGCGAACTGGACGGCGCCGCTCGCAACGTAGAAGGTGCCGGCAATGAAGCCGAGCAGTGTCCACGACACGGCGAATTCGGCGCGGAGCAGCGGAAAGAGCGGCGGCAGCGCGAGCTGCAGGAAATGCGAAACGCCGTGCGCAAGTCCGACGACGCCGATGATGCGGGCGTCCCGGCGGAACGACTCTGGGGGCACGGTATCCAAAACGGATGAATTTCGCAGCGCGCGGGCTGCTTCGAGGCAACGACTATAAACGACTATAACTTAATCATCTCGAACACCGGCGATGCGCTTTGATCAGGCACGAAGCATGAGGGATCCGACACGCAAACCGGATGCTGAATGGAAAGCGCGGCTCACGCCCGAGCAATACCGGGTCGCGCGAAGGAAAGGAACCGAGCGCCCGTTCAGCGGAAAGTACTGGGACCATCACGAGGAAGGTCGCTACTGCTGCGTCTGTTGTGGCGCGCCGCTCTTCCTGTCGTCGACGAAGTTCGAATCGGGCACCGGATGGCCGTCGTTCTACGCACCCATTTCCAAGGACTGCGTGCGGGAAGTCCCGGACAACGGCTTGTTCATGCGGCGCACCGAGGTCGTATGCGCGGGATGCGACGCGCACCTCGGGCACGTGTTTGCCGACGGGCCGGCTCCCACAGGCTTGAGATACTGCATGAACTCTGCATCCCTTGACTTCGAGAAAAAGTCATAAGGAACAGGTTATTGCATAGATATGTCAATGTCTTGCTCAAAGAACGGCGCTTGCACGAGGAATACATCGCAAGTCATTGCCTCCGCGCGCTTTGTTGCTCTTTTGACAGCACCTTCGTCAGGAAAGCGCCGGCGGCCACGATCTCCTCGATGACCGCCGAGTGTTCGATGGGATACACGTGCCACTCCAGCGGCCATCCGCCGCGCATGAGGGTGTCGCGCGCGCGCTCGGCCCAGGCGAGTTGCACCACGGGATCGAGCGTGCCGTGCGCCATGAAAATGGGGACATCGCGGTTGGCGGCACTCGCTTCGGTGTCGAGGCGGTCTCCGGCGATCAGGTAGGTGGAAAGGGCGACGATGCCCGCAAGCCGCTCCTTGAAGCGAAGTCCGCCGTAGAGCGCGATCGCACCCCCTTGCGAGAAACCGGCGAGCACGGTGCGGCCGGCGGTCACCCCTCGGGCCGCTTCCCGCGCCAGCAGCGCTTCGACGTGCCGCCGCGAGCTACGCACGCCGTCGAGATCGGCGCGTTCGCTCAAGTTCGCCTGCCGGATGTCGTACCACGCGCGCATCCGCATGCCGTTGTTGATCGTTACCGGCATCACCGGCGCATGGGGGAAGATGAAGCGAATCGCGAGATCGCGCGCAAGGCCAAGCGCGGGCACCACCTCGGACCACCCTCGCCCGTCGTCGCCGAGGCCGTGCATCCAGATCACGGCTGCCTTCGGGTTGGGGCCTGATTCGATTTCTATTGCTTCGAGCAGCGATTCGGTCATTTGCATATCCAGAGAAGGGGCCGATTCTACGTGGGGCATACGATCCGACCGCGACCGTTCGGCGACAATTCCGGCGACACCGGGTCCGTCGAACGGATAAGCTGAAGTGCCAATTGCAACGTTCGATAACCTGTTTCGCCATTGCACATGACCCGGTCGTGCCACACGTTGGGATGAGGGGTAAAATTTGCCTCTCATCAGGGCCGGCGACACAATCGCGGCGCCCGTAACGGCCGCACACATGCGATGCGGCAAAAATCCGGAACACGATTCTTGGAGCTTCATGCATGGCCACTGCCAGCACGTCAACTGCCGCAGCGCTTCGCGACGTTTCCCTCGACGATAAATTCGAACTCGGTACCGGTCGCGTCTTCCTGACCGGCGTCCAGGCGCTCGTTCGGCTGCTGATCCTCCAGCGGCAACGCGACACTCGGGCGGGCCTCAACACCGGCGGGTTCGTTTCCGGCTATCGCGGATCGCCGCTCGGGGGCCTCGACCAGGCGCTCTGGAAGGCGCAGAAATTTCTCGACCGCGCGCACATCAAGTTCCAGCCGGGACTGAACGAAGACCTTGCGGCCACTGCGGTCTGGGGGACGCAGCAAGTCAATTTGTACAAAGGCGCGAACGTCGACGGCGTGTTCGCAATGTGGTACGGCAAGGGACCCGGCGTCGATCGCTGCGGTGACGTGTTCAAGCACGCGAACTTCGCGGGCACCTCGAAGCACGGCGGCGTGCTCGTCCTCGCCGGCGACGATCACGCCGCGAAGTCGTCGACCCTGCCCCATCAGTCGGATCATCAGTTTTCAGCAGCGATGATGCCGGTGCTGTATCCGTCGTCGGTGCAGGAGATCATCGACCTCGGCCTCCATGGTTTTGCGATGAGCCGCTATTCGGGCTGCTGGGTCGGCTTTAAGTGCGTCTCGGATACCGTGGAAAGCTCGGCATCGGTGAACGGGGATGCGGATCATGTCGAGATCATCGTGCCCGACGATTTTCCGTTGCCGCCCGATGGCGTCTCGATACGCTGGCCGGATCCGTTCCTTGCTACCGAGGCGCGGATGCAGGACTACAAGATCTACGCCGCGCTTCACTATTGCCGCGTGAACAACCTCAACCGCGTCGTCATCGATTCGCCGAAAGCGCGTCTCGGGATCATCACGAGCGGCAAGAGCTACCTCGACGTGCGCCAGGCGCTGGACGACCTCGGAATCACCGACGCGGACGCGGCGGAAATCGGCATCCGGGTGTTCAAGGTCGCGATGCCATGGCCGCTCGAACCGGAGGGCGTGCGCAATTTCGCCGAGGGCCTCGACGAAATTCTCGTCGTGGAGGAGAAGCGCCAGATCGTCGAGTACCAGCTCAAGGAACAGCTCTACAACTGGCGCGACGACGTGCGTCCGCGCGTCGTCGGCAAGTTCGACGAAAAGGGCGAATGGGTGCGTCCGCATGGCGACTGGCTGCTGCCGCCGCACGCCGAGCTCACGCCCGCGATGATCGCGCGTGTGATTGCGCAGCGCATTCAGCGACTGGAACTCAATCCACGGCATGCCGAGAAGATCCGCGAGCGCGTCGACTTCATCAGCCAGAAGGAACACGCGCTCGCGCGGCCCAGGATCAGCCTCGCGCGCATGCCCTACTTCTGCTCGGGCTGTCCGCACAACACGTCCACGAAAGTGCCGGAGGGCAGCCGGGCCACGGCTGGCATCGGCTGTCATGTGATGGCGATCTGGATGGATCGCAACACGACGACGTTCACCCACATGGGCGGCGAAGGCGTCCCGTGGATCGGGCAGTCGCCTTTCACGGACGAGAAGCATGTGTTCGCGAACCTCGGCGACGGGACCTATTACCACAGCGGCCTTCTCGCAATCCGCGCCGCGGTCGCCGCCGGCGTCAACATCACCTACAAGATCCTGTACAACGACGCCGTTGCGATGACCGGCGGACAGCCGGTCGACGGCCCTATCTCGCCGCGTGACATCGCGCTGCAGTGCGCAGCCGAGGGCGTGTCGAAGATCGTCGTCGTGAGCGATGATCCGGACAAGTATCCGGCCGACTATTTCGCCGACAACATTGAGATCCACCATCGCGACGAGCTCGACGCAGTGCAGCGCCAGCTCCGCGAAACGAGCGGTACGACGATCCTGCTGTACGACCAGACGTGCGCCGCGGAAAAGCGCCGTCGCCGCAAGCGCGGCAAATTCGCCGATCCCGCCAAGCGCGTCGTCATCAACGAGCTCGTCTGCGAAGGCTGCGGCGATTGCGGCGTCAAGTCGAATTGCGTGTCGGTCGCGCCGGTGGAGACCGAGTTCGGCCGCAAGCGCACGATCGACCAGTCATCGTGCAACAAGGATTACTCGTGCGTGAACGGCTTCTGTCCGAGCTTCGTCACCGTGGAGGGTGGTCAGCTGCGGAAGCCGAAGAAGGCGGCATCCGTGGATTTCTCCGGGATTGCGCAGCCGACGATGGCGTCGACCGCCGAGCCGTACGGAATCCTCGTAACCGGCATCGGCGGCACCGGCGTCGTCACCATCGGCGCGTTGCTCGGAATGGCCGCGCATCTCGAGGGCAAGGGCTGCAGCGTGCTCGACATGACCGGCCTCGCGCAGAAAAACGGCGCCGTCGTATCTCACGTGCGCATCGCCGATGCGCCGGAGGCGCTCCACGCAACGCGCATCGCCGCGGGCGAGGCCAAGCTCGTGCTCGCGTGCGACATCCTGACCGGCGTGGGCTCGGAGGCGCTCGCGAAGATGCAGAAAGGCGTGACCAAAGCTTTGGTCAACACCTCGCTCGTCATGCCGGCGCAGTTTACGCGCGACCCTGATCTTAAATTCCCGACCGGCTCCATGGAACAGGAGATCAAGGATGCCGTAGCTGCGGGCGACGCGGAGTTTCTCGACGCGACGAAGCTCGCGACGGGACTGATGGGCGATTCGATCGCGACGAACCTTTTCATGGTGGGTTACGCGCATCAACGTGGTTTGTTGCCCGTCGGCGAGGCGGCGATCCTGCGCGCGATCGAGCTGAACGGTGCGGCCGTCGAATCCAACAAGCTGAGCTTTGCGTGGGGACGCCTCGCAGCCGTCGAACCGGCGCAGGTTGCGGAGGCTGCCATTCCAGCCGAGAAACCCGCGTCGCAGCAGCTCTCGGAATCGCTCGACGAAATGATCGAGCGCCGCCGCGAATTCCTAGCGGACTATCAGGACGCAGACTACGGGAGGCGCTACACAGAGTTCGTCGGCAAGGTGCGCGCGACTGAAGCAGCCAAGCAACCGGGAACGACCGACTTGACGGAGGCCGTCGCCCGCTATTACTTCAAGCTGCTCGCGATCAAGGACGAATATGAGGTCGCGCGCCTTTATGCCGAAACGGACTTCACGAGGCGCGTCGCTGCGCAATTCGAAGGTGACTACAAGCTTGTTTATCATCTCGCGCCGCCCACGCTGAACAAGCCGCATGGCAAGGCCGAACCGAAGAAATCGACCTACGGGCCGTGGATGATGTCTGCGTTCCGCGTGCTGGCGAAGATGCGGCGCTTCCGCGGCACCGCACTCGACGTATTCGGGAAAACCGCCGAGCGGAAGCAGGAACGCGCGCTGATTGGGCAGTACGAAACGATGGTCGAGGAGTTGCTGACGCGTCTCGCCCCGCATAACTACGAGCTCGCCGTGTCGCTCGCGTCGATACCCGAGTACATCCGCGGTTTCGGCCACGTCAAGGAGCGTCATCTCAAGGACGCCAAGGCACGGGAAGCCGCGCTGCTCGACCGATTCCGCGGCACAGCGCAAGCAGTCAGCGTCGGCAAGGTGGCCGTCGCCGCGGACTGATCGGATGCGGCAGCGGCGTCCTGCGGACGGCGACGGCTGACGCGGGTGGATCGGTTCGACGCGGCGCGCGACTGGTTCGCGGGCCAGGGCTTCACGCCGTTTCCGTTCCAGGAAGCGGTGTGGGACGCCTTCGCGAACGGCGAGTCCGGTTTGATCCATGCACCGACGGGCATGGGCAAGACGTATGCGGCCTGGATCGGCCCGCTTGTGCTGGGTCCCGGCGGCAGTGCAGACCTTGCTCCTTCGCTCACCGTTTTGTGGCTCACGCCGCTCCGCGCCCTTGCGCAGGATACGGGGCTTGCGCTCGCTCGTGCCGCTTCTGCGTTACAGCCACACTGGACGATCGACGTCCGCACCGGCGATTCGACGCCCTCTGCGCGCGTACGACAGGAGCGCCGATTGCCGAGCGCGCTGGTTACGACGCCGGAGAGTCTTACGCTGCTGCTCTCGCGCGAGGATTGGCGCGAGCGATTTGCGCACCTCGCGGCGGTCGTCGTCGACGAGTGGCACGAGCTTCTGTCTTCCAAGCGCGGCGTCCAGGTCGAGCTCGCGTTGGCGCGCCTGCGCAGACACGTTCCGGCATTGCCCGTGTGGGGCTTGTCGGCGACGCTTGCGAACCTCGAGGAGGCGGCCGCCTGCCTCGTCGGTCCATCACCTGCACGCAATGCAAGGATCGTCGAAGGGCTGGCGGTGAAGGAAGTTTCAATCGAGACCGCACGTCCGCCGACGATCGAACGCTTTCCCTGGGGCGGGCATATCGGCGTCAAGTTGCTGCCTCAAGTGATCCGCGCAATCGAGAATGCACGCTCGACACTGATCTTCACTAATGTGCGTTCGGCGACGGAGATCTGGTATCAGGCGCTGCTCGAGGCGCGGCCCGATTGGGCGGGCAGCATCGCGTTACATCATGGCTCACTTGAGCGCGACGTGCGCGACTGGGTGGAGGATGGGCTACGCACCCAACAGCTGCGCGCGGTGGTGTGCACGTCGAGTCTTGATCTGGGTGTCGACTTCGCGCCCGTCGATCAAGTGCTGCAGATCGGTAGTCCGAAGGGCGTTGCGCGCTTGCTGCAGCGTGCCGGTCGAAGCGGGCATCGACCCGGCGCAATTTCAAAGATTACCGTCGTGCCGACTCAGGCCCTGGAACTGGTCGAGGCCGCCGCGGCACGCGAGGCGGCGGAGGAACGACGGATCGAACCGCGACTCGGACTGCAAGGCCCGCTCGACGTGCTCGTCCAGCATCTTGTCACATGCGCGCTCGGCGGCGGCTTTCGCCCGGAGGAACTCCTGCGCGAAGTGCGGGACACGCACGCGTACCGCGAACTCACGGACGAGGACGGGCAATGGGCGCTCGATTTTGTCGTGCACGGCGGCGCTAGCCTCAACGCTTACCCTGAATACCGGCGCGTCGTCATCGGAGACGACGGCGTTGCTCACGTTCCCGACCGACAGATCGCACGGCGCCATCGTGCCCAAATCGGCACGATCGTTTCCGATGCGAGCATCGTCGTGCAGCTTCGCAATGGGCGCAAGCTGGGGCACGTCGAGGAATCGTTCATTGCCCGTCTCACCCCCGGCGATTGCTTCGTATTCGCTGGACGGGTGCTCGAGTTTCTTCGCGTGCGTGAAATGACGGCATGGGTTCGGCTCGCTCCGCAAAAATCGGCGGTGGTGACGCGATGGCTGGGCGCGAAGATGCCACTGTCCACACTGCTCTCCGAGCGGACGCGGCGGCTGATCGCTGCAGCGAAGCATGGACGCTACGAGTCGCCGGAGCTTGCGCTCGTGCGTCCACTGCTCGAGCTGCAGCGACGATGGTCAGCCCTTCCGGACGAGCGCGAGTGGCTCTGCGAGCGACTGACGTTGCGGGATGGTCACTACGCTTTCTTCTATCCGTTCGAAGGACGCCTCGCGCATCTCGGACTGGCGACGCTCTTCAGCTACCGGCTGTCGCGCGTAATTCCACGCAGCTTCAGCATGATGATCAATGACTACGGGTTCGGGCTGCTGTCACCGGTGCCGTTCGACCTCTCGCTGCATGACATCGGGACGCTGCTCGCAGCTCCCAACGTCGAGTCCGATATCCTTTCGGGCCTCAATGCCGCCGAGCTTGGCAGACGGCAGTTTCGCGAAATCGCGCGCGTTGCCGGCCTGGTCTTCCAGGGCTACCCGGGACAGCCGCAGTCGAATCGCCAATTGCAAGCGTCGAGTGGCTTGCTATGGGACGTATTCAACGAATACGACCCGGGCAATCTGCTGTTGCGGCAGGCAACACGCGAGGTGCTCGAGCGACAACTGGAGGCGCCTCGTCTTGAAGTGGCGCTCGCCCGCATGCGCGGCTGTCGCGCCGTCGTGACGCGACCCGCGCGGCCGACACCCTTCGCGTTTCCCTTGATCGTCGAGCTCTTCCGCGAGAAGCTCACGACCGAGGCGCTCGAAGCGCGGGTTGCCCGAATGGTCGCGGACCTCGAAGCGGCTGCCCAAAACGTGGCGGGAGTAACGCAATGACGGCAAGTTCACATCCCTTCGACTTGAATGGTCGCGTTGCGCTTGTGACGGGCGCGTACCGTGGTCTCGGATTCGCGATTGCACGAGGTCTCGCAAACGCGGGGGCCCGCGTGTTTCTGAACGGCCGCAATGCCGATGCGCTCGCCGGCGCCCGCCAGGTGCTGGCCGATGAAGGGCTCGAGGTTGATATCGCCCTCTTCGACGTCACCGATTCGCGCGCCATCCGTGAAGGCGTCGCGGCCGCCACGCGACGCGCCGGTCCGATCGACATCCTCGTAAATAACGCCGGCATTCAACGACGCCATGCGCTCGTCGATTTTCCCGAGGACGATTGGAACGCGATCATCGCGACGAACCTCACCGCACCGTACCTCGTGTCGCAAGCGGTGATGCCCGACATGATTTCGCGCAAGCGCGGCAAGATCATCCATATTGCATCGCTGATGAGCGAGCTCGCGCGTCCGAGCGTCGTTCCCTATATCGCCGCGAAGGGCGGCGTACGGCAGCTCACGCGTGGGATGGCAGTCGAGCTCGCGCCGCACAACATCCAGGTCAACGCGATCGCGCCAGGTTATTTCGCGACGGAAATGAATCGAGCGCTGCTCGACGATCCCGCATTCGACGCCTGGGTAAAAAAGCGCACGCCCGCCGGGCGATGGGGGCAGCCGGACGAGATCGCGGGGCTTGCGCTGTTTCTGGCGTCGGCCGCGGCGAACTATGTGACGGGGCAGATCATCATGATCGATGGAGGGATGAGTGTGGCGCTGTGAGCGGGCGACGAGGGCCCCACTGTGCGAAGCGCAGTGGGGTCGGAGCCAAACGCGAATCAGCGCCGAAGGCCGACACGCAGCTGCTACGCGTTCTCGCGAAATTACAAGGAGGCCGCGCTGTGAGTCGCCGGCGAGGCCCCCCGCGAACGCTACCGCCCCTTCCCCTTTGCGGCCATGAACAGATTCGCCGTCCGCGCGCCGGAACGACAGTAAGCAAGCACCGGTGTGGGTAGCTTGTCGAGCAGCGCGCGCATCTGCGTAATTTCCTCGGGCGATTGATAGCCTGACTGGACGGGGAGGAACGCATATTCGAGTCCGGCAGCTTTCGCCGCCTGCTCGATCGCTTGCGATGTCGGCTGCGATGCACCGCCTTCGAAATCAGGACGATTGTTGACGATGCTGCGAAAGCCCGCCGCTGCCGCTTGCGCAACGTCATCGGTTCCGATTTGTCCGGCCGTCGCAAACTCCGGGGTCAGCCAACTGAAAGCAAGTGCCATTGCAAACTCCGCAGCGTTGGATTAGAGGTGATCGCGCAGTGTCGCAAGAACGCGACGCGCATTAGTCCGTAGTCTTCGGCGCGGACGCAGGCTTCCGATCCAGCAATCGATAGAGCCATGTCAGTCCGCCGCTCGTGCTCTTGGCAGGCCGATATTCGCAACCCACCCACCCATCGTAGCGCAGGTCATCGAGCACCTTGAACAGATAACCGTAATTGAGCTCGCCGCTGTCGGGCTCGCTGCGCATCGGAACGCCCGCGATCTGCACGTGCCCGATGTGTGGCATGTAGCGCCGCAGCTTCTCCGTCAGGTCGCCCTCGACGATTTGCGCGTGGTACAGATCCATCTGCACCTTCAGGTTGCGCGCGCCGATCTCCGTTCGGATCGCGTGGGCCTCAGCCTGGGTGTTGAGCAGGTACCCCGGAAAGTCGCGGGGATTGATCGGCTCGATCGTGATCGTCACCCCCTGCGCCGCGGCCTCTGTGCATGCAAAGCGCAGGTTGCGCACGTAAGTCCGCGTCCTGCGCTCACGCTCGGCGGCGTCCGCCTGGTCGGGCAGCACGCCCGCCATCACGTGGATGCGCGTACACCGCAGCGCCTGCGCATATTGCAACGCGTTCGCGATGGATGCAGCGAATTCGTGCTCGCGGCCCGGCACTGATGCCAGGCCGCGATCACCCGCGGCCCAATCGCCCGCGGGGGCATTGATCAGCACGACCTCCAGACGATGCTCCTGTTGCTGAGCGACCACTTCCGAGATCCGGTACTCGTATGGGAACGCGAATTCCACTGCGCGAAAACCGGCGTGCGCTGCTTCCCCGAAGCGCTCAAGGAACGGCACCTCGTTGAACAGGAAGGAGAGGTTGGCTGCAAAGCGCGGCATGGTGCAACGTTCCAGCGACGAGGAGGACCGGGCGCCTGCGACGCACCGCTCGGCTACAATCGACGTTGCGATTGTGCGCCGTGAACGCGAGCGCGTGCAATCGCTGCTTTCGCGAACGATTCCCGTGTCCCTTCCCCTCGCATTTGCCGAAGCGCCCACGCCGCGCTCGATCGTCGGCGCCCTGACGACGGTGCTCGACGGCGAGCGCGTGACTATGCTCGCGGAGCGCGCGCTCTTCTGGACGCGCGAACGGACGCTTTTCGTTGCGGATGTGCATCTCGGCAAGGCAGCCGCTTTTCGCGCCTCGGGCATTCCTCTGCCGCGCGGCTCCACTGCAACGGATCTCGCGCGATTGACTCGCGTCGTTGAGGCAACCGCTGCGACACGCGTGGTCGTTCTCGGCGACTTGCTGCATGCGCGTGCGGGCCGTGTGAGCGCACTCGGTGCCGCGTTCATCGCATGGCGCGAAAATCATCGGGCGCTCGACATCCTTCTCGTGCGTGGCAATCACGACGCGCGCGCGGGTGATCCTCCCGACGAGTGGAAGATCCGGTGCGTCGATGAGCCCTGCGCGCTACCGCCATTCCTCGCGTGTCATCGCGTCGAATCCCCGCCCACGGGCTACGCGCTTTGCGGGCACATCCATCCCGGCGTGCGCCTGCAGGGCGCAGGCGAGCAATCCGCGCGTCTTCCGTGCTTCGTGCTTGGAATGCGGCGGGCGATCCTGCCCGCCTTTGGCCGCTTCACAGGCCTGGCGGACGTGTCGCCGTCAGCCGGCGACCGGATCGTGGCAATCGCCGGTCGGGCGCTGTTCAGTCTACCGATA
>JBKPOL010000397.1:0-5817 GCA_046733075.1 Pseudomonadota bacterium
CGCTATCACATCGACGTGTTTCCCGCGTCGAGCCTCGGCAAGGAATCCGACATCAATCAGGGTCTGACGCTCGGCACGGTCGACATGATCATCTCGGGTCTGTCATTCGCGGCGCGCACGATGCCCCGCTTCGGCGTGGGCTATTACCCGTATACATTCCGGGACGGCGACCACCTGATCAAGTGGGCGCAGAACGACGCGTTCAAGCAGCTCGCGGACGAATATCGGCAGAAGACCGGCATCCAGGTCACCGCCATGACGTACTACGGAACGAGGCACACGTCGTCGAACCGGGGCTTCACCGACTGCGCCGGCATGAAGGGACTCAAGATGCGCGTGCCCGATGTCCCGGCCTACCTCGCGTTGCCTAAGGCGTGCGGCGCAAATCCGACGCCGATCGCGTTCGCGGAGGTGTATCTCGCGCTGCAGAACGGCACGGTCGACGCGCAGGAGAACCCACTGACGACGATCGAGGCCAAGAAGTTCTTCGAAGTGCAGAAGTTCATCATCCTGACCGGTCACATCGTCGACTCGCTCGCGACGCAGGTTGCGCCGCACGTGTGGAACAAGCTCTCCGACGCCGACAAGAAGATCTTCACGGACGTGACGCAGGAGGCCGCGCAGAAGGCGACCGCCGAGATCACCAAGCACGAGGGCGAGCTCGTCGATGAATTCAAGAAGAAGGGACTGACGGTGACCGTCGTTGACAAGAAGTCCTTCCAGGATGCCATCAACAAGTCCGTGGCGCTCGAATCGATGGGCTACCAGAAGGCGGACTGGGACCGGATCCAGGCGATCAAGTAGCCCTCCGATGAGCACGCCCATCGCCATTGCCGAACCGCCCGCATCCGAGGAGCACGTCCTCGACGAGTCGGGACACTTTCATGTCACCGACGCGCCGATCGACCTGGGTCGCTACACGCTCGAGGCGTGGCTCGCCTTCGCGTTCTTCTGGTTGCTGGCCGTCAACGTCTTCTATCAGTTCTTCACGCGTTACGCGCTCAATAATTCGGCGGCATGGACCGAGGAGATCGCGCGGTATCTGCTGATCTCGATGGTCTTCGTGGGCGTCGCCGCAGCGGTGCGCACGGGGCGGCATATCCACGTCGATCTTGTCTATCGATTGGTGCCCCCTCGTGCCGGCCGCGTGCTGTCGACGCTTGTCGACGTCGTACGCATCGCCTTTTTTGCATTCGCGACGGTGCTGACGTGGCAGATGATGGAGCGCATGTCGAGTTACAAGATGACGATCATCGATCTGCCGATGAACGTGGTGTACGGCGTTTGCCTGTTCGGGTTCGCGTGCGCGGCGGTCCGCTCGGTGCAGGTCGCAATCCTCAACTGGCGCCGCGGTTACAGCGTGCTCGAGCGTCCGGAATGCGCCGACGAGATCGAGCGATGAGTGCGCAACCATGACTTCCGCGCTGCTCGGCTCGTTCCTGGCCATGATGGCGACCGGCGTTCCGGTCGCCATCGCGATGGCCGGCTCGGCGCTCGTATACATCCTGCTGACCGGCGACACGCCGCCCTTCGTCGTCGTGCACCGGATGATCAGTGGCATCGACAGCTTTCCGTTGCTCGCCGTGCCGTTCTTCATCTTCGCTGGCAACCTGATGAACAATGCCGGCATCACCAATCGGATCTACGACTTCGCGCTCGCGCTGGTCGGCTGGCTGAAGGGGGGTCTTGGCCACGTCAACATCATCGGGTCGGTGATCTTCGCCGGCATGTCGGGCACCGCCATCGCGGACGCGGCGGGACTCGGGACGATCGAGATCAAGGCGATGCGCGACAAGGGCTACGACCTCGGCTTTTCCGTCGGGGTCACCGCGGCGTCCGCGACGCTCGGACCGATCATTCCGCCGTCGCTGCCGTTCGTGATCTACGCCACGATGGCGAACGTGTCCGTCGGCCAGCTGTTTTTGGCAGGGATCATTCCCGGCGTCGTCATGGCGATCCTGATGATGCTCACGGTTGCGTACTACGCGCACAAGTACAAATGGGGCGGAGACGTCAAGTTCGAATGGCCCCGCATCGCCAAGGCCCTGATCGAGCTCGCCGTCGTGATCGGGTTTCCGCTCGCGATGTGGGCGGCGGTCAGTGCGGGATTGGCGTTCAATTACGCGCTTGGTCTCGGCCTCGCCTTGCTGTTCCTCGCCGACTGGAAATTCAAGTTCGACGCGGTCATGCCCATCATGACGCCGATCCTGCTGATCGGCGGAATGTCGACCGGCGTGTTTACGCCGACGGAGGGCGCGATCGCCGCGTGCGTGTGGGCGCTGATTCTCGGTCTTGTCTGGTATAGAACGATGACGTGGAAGATGCTCGCGAAGGTGAGCATGGACACGATCGAAACGACGGTCACCGTCATGTTCATCGTTGCCGCTGCGTCCATTTTCGGCTGGCTGCTCACGGCGACCCGCGTCACCGACATGGTTGCGCTGTGGGTGCTCTCGTTCACGCACAGCCCGTGGGTGTTCCTGCTGCTCGCGAACCTGCTGATGCTGTTCGTCGGCTGCTTCCTCGAGCCGACTGCGGCGATCCTGATCCTCGTCCCCGTGCTCTTGCCCGTCGTCCAGCAACTCGGCATCGATCCCGTGCATTTCGGTCTCGTGATGGTGCTGAATCTGATGATTGGATTGCTGCACCCTCCGATGGGCATGGTGCTGTTCGTACTTGCACGCGTCGCCAATTTGTCGATCGAGAAGACGACGATGGCCATCGTACCGTGGCTGATTCCGCTGCTGCTGTCGCTCGTGCTCATTACGTACGTGCCGTCGATCGTGTTGTGGCTGCCGCATCTCCTCATGCATTGAACGGCGCAAAACATCGAACGAGCCCATGGACCGGATCGAACGCATCGACGTGCTGCAGGTCGACCTTGCACCGAAGGTCGCGCGGAGCGATGCAATCCAGTCGTTTGTCACGCAGGAAACGCCCATCGTGCGCATCACGTGCAGCGACGGCGCACAGGGCACGGGCTACTCGTACACGATCGGCACAGGGGGCTCGTCCGTATTCGCGCTGCTGCGCGAACACCTCGCCCCCCGGCTCATCGGACGCGACGCGTCCGAGACCGAAATGCTGTGGAAGGAGTTGTTCTTCCACACGCATGCAACGGCGGTCGGAGCGATCACGAGCCTCGCGCTTGCGGCGATCGATACGGCGTTGTGGGACCTCAAGTGTCGCCGCGCCGCGCAGCCGCTATGGAAATGCGCAGGTGGCGCGCAGCCGCGCGTCCCCGTGTACACGACCGAGGGCGGCTGGCTGCACCATTCCCGGGACCAGCTCGTGTCGGAGGCACGCGCGGCGAAGGCGGAGGGTTTTCGGGGGGCGAAGATCAAGGTGGGGCGGCCCTCGATTGCGGAAGACGTGACGCGACTGTCGGCGGTGCGCGAAGCGGTTGGCGATGCGTTCGAAATCATGGTGGACGCGAACCAGGCGTTCACGGTCGCGGAAGCGCGGCGGCGCGCGCACGCCTACTCGACGCTCGGCCTCGCGTGGCTCGAGGAACCGCTGCCGGCGGAGGACCTGGGCGGCCACGTCGAGTTGGCGGCTACGGCAACAATGCCGATCGCGGTGGGCGAGTCGCTTTATCACCTGTCTCACTTCCGCGAATACCTGGAGCAGGGCGCGTGCTCGATCGTCCAGGTCGATTGCGCACGCATCGGCGGAATCACGCCGTGGCTCAAGGTCGCGCATCTCGCGGAGGCTTTCAATGTGGCGGTTTGCCCTCATTTCCTGATGGAACTGCACGTCTCGCTGACCGCGGCCGTGCCGAACGGAGCCTGGGTCGAGTACATCCCGCAACTCGACGCGATCACGACGTCCCGCATGTCGATCGACGACGGCTACGCGATCCCTGCGTCGTCGCCGGGGCTCGGCATCGAATGGGATCTTGCTGCAATCGAGCGCACGGCCATCGCCCGCGCGACGATCGCTCGCTGAACGAGGAATTCAACATGCTTACCAGATCATCATTGGCGATCCGGCTGCACCCCGCCGACGACGTCGTCATCGCGCGAGCGCAACTCATCGGCGGCACGAAGCTGCTCGACGAGGACGTGACCGTTGCGGGGCTCGTCCCGCCGGGACACAAGGTTGCGACGCGGGCGATAGCGGCTGGTGCGCCGGTGCGCCGCTACAACCAGATCATCGGCTTCGCAAGCCGGCCGATCGCGCCGGGCGAGCATGTACATCTGCACAACCTCGCGATGGGCGCATTCGATCGCGACTATGCGTTCGGGGTGGACGCCAGGCCCACCGACTATATCCAGCCGGCCGCCACGTTCCAAGGGATCGTGCGGCGTGGCGGACCCAATGACGGCAAGGTGGCGACCCGGAACTACATCGGCATTCTGTCGACGGTGAACTGCTCGGCCACGGTGGCGCGCGGCATCGCCGGTCACTTCACGCGGGAGCGTCTTTCCCAATATCCGAACGTCGATGGGATCGTCGCATTGACGCATGGCTCGGGCTGCGGAATGGACACGAATGGCGAGGGCATGCAGCTTCTGCGGCGCACCCTCGGCGGCTACGCGCAGCACGCCAATTTCGCCGGTGTGCTGATCGTGGGCCTCGGGTGTGAAGCGAACCAGATCAGCGCGCTGCTCGGCTCGCAGTCGCTCACCGAGGGACCGCTGCTTCGCACGTTCTCGATCCAGGACACCGGTGGCACGTCGAAGACCATTGCGCGTGGCATTTCGATGATCGAGGAGATGTTGCCGCACGCCAACGATCTCGTGCGGGAGACGGTGCCGGCGTCGAACATCACTATCGGGTTGCAGTGCGGTGGATCGGACGGGTACTCGGGCATCACTGCGAACCCGGCGCTCGGCGCAGCCGTCGACCTGCTCGTCCGGCATGGCGGCACGGCCATCCTTTCGGAAACACCCGAAATCTACGGCGCCGAGCATCTGCTCACGAGGCGCGCCGTCTCGCGCGAGGTCGGCGAGAAGCTCGTGTCGCGCATCCGCTGGTGGGAGGAATACACGACGCGCGAGCGCGGCGAGATGAACAACAATCCGTCGCCCGGCAACAAGGCGGGGGGTCTCACGACGATCCTCGAGAAGTCGCTCGGCGCCGTTGCGAAGGGCGGCACGACCAACCTCGTCCAAGTGTATGAATACGCGCAGCCGGTGACGGCGAAGGGATTCGTCTACATGGACACGCCGGGCTACGATCCGGTGTCCGCGACTGGTCAGGTTGCGGGCGGTGCGAACATGATCGTCTTCACGACCGGACGCGGATCCGCATACGGCTGTGCGCCCGCGCCCTCGCTCAAGCTCGCGACGAACACCCAGTTGTGGGTACGCCAGGAAGAGGATATCGACCTCAACTGCGGCGAGATCGTCGATGGCGGAGCGACCGTCGCCGAGATCGGCGAGCGACTGTTCGCAATGCTGCTCGACGCCGCGTCGGGGACGAAGACGAAAAGCGAGCTTCATGGCTACGGGCAGAGTGAATTCGTGCCGTGGTATGTGGGTGCAGTGATGTGACGTCTGGGCGTCCCTCGGTTGACACTTCCGGGGGGCCCCCGTAGGCTGCAACGGCGTTGTCGGCGACCAGGACGCCCGGCAACGGAAATCGGCGCTTTCAGGGAGGAGTCGCATGAAACGGTTCACGAAGTACGTCGTCGCACTGTGTGCGCTCGGCATGCTTGGCGCTGTAACGCCGGCCACCGCGCAGGAAACGATCGTCGTCTGGTGGGTCAAGGGCTTCTACCCGTCCGAAGACGCGGCGCTTTACGAAGCGGTGAAGAAGTTCGAGGCGAAGACCGGCGTGAAGGTCGATCTGTCGCAGTACGCCGTTCAGGAC
>JBKPOL010000398.1:0-5049 GCA_046733075.1 Pseudomonadota bacterium
AAAGAGTGGTGTCGTGACGAGAACCACGCTGGCGCGCAAGCCGACATCTGCGCCATCCCTTCCCGCACCGAGCGCGTAGGTCATCCCTACGATAGGCAAAGACTCGAGGAGCGAAGGCAGCCGCGCAGAGAACTCGTTGACGCCGAGCAGCACGTACGAGATCGCTGTCGCCCACATCGAAAGCGGCGGCTTGCTCCAGAACGCCACGCCGTATTTGAACTGCGGCATCAGCCAATCGCCGGTCTCGACGATCTTTCGCGCGATCTCCGCGTACCTCGCCTCCGTGTTGTCCATCAGCGGATAGGCGCCCAGCGTCGCGATGCGCACGAGGAGTGCTGTGCCGAGAAGCGCGAGGAGCCACTTGCGTTGCTGTGACGAAGCGCCGGTCGTCGCGGCGACGTCGGTTGTCGCGCCGACGTCGATCGTCGCCCCTGCACCGGTCGTCGCCCCGGCGCCAGGGCGGCGGCGCGCGGCCTCTGTTGTTAAAACGTCCATGCGCGATTCGTCGTGAACGCAGCGAGCAGGACGACGGCGGTCGCGAGGACCTGCGCGGCGAGGTAGGGAAGGCCCAGCAACGACGTGGCAGTAGCCAGCACGATCGCGTTCAGCACGATGCCGGCCGCTGTCACCGTGAAGTACTTGACGAAGGCAACGGCATGCGGCCGGCTGCTCCGGAACGTGTAACGATAATTCAGCAGGTAGTTCAGAAATGCGCCCGCGACTGCGCCCCAGGTCGAGGCGAGCACCGGACGAACACCCCCTGCCTCGACGAGCGCCATGAGCAGAAGATACTGCACGACCGTACCCGCTGCGCCCGCCGCTGCGTATCTGACGAACTGTGTGAGCACCAAGCTATTGCAATCGATTCATTCGCGGCCAGGGCCGGTAGCGTAGCTCAAGCCCTGACCTCGAACACACCGAGCTTGCGGTGCAGCGGAGCCTCGTCGGCGATGAAGAGGAATGATGGCCTGTCGGCCGCGCGGTTGTGCAGCTCCACCGGCGTGTAACCGGGCGCGCAACACGTGTCCGCTTCGGCCAGTGTGAACCGCTGCTCCGCGACGTTGACATCGACGGCGCCTTCGACCAGGTGGAATACGGCGGCCGGCGAGCGCACGGGCAATCGCAGCGCTTGCTCGGGTCGCAGCATCAGCGCGTAGTAGCCGAGAATGTTCTGTGCGTCGCTGCCCGTCTCGGGATTGACGTACGTCACCTGCACGGTATCGAGGGCGGGCTCGTTCGCAGCGAGCGCTTCGAGGGCCGCACGCGCTTCGACCCAAGGATAGCGCAACATCGGGTACGCGCTGTTGCTGCGCCGGAACGACACCGTCGGCACGAGACCGCCGCGCGCGTATGTACGATCGCCGCGGCCTGGCTTCACGGCCTGTTGCTCACCGTCGATATGGTAGGAGGCTTCCAAGTAATACACGAGCGGCAAGTCGAGTACGTCCAGCCACACGACGGGCTTCTCGCCGTCGTGGCCGTGCTCGTGCCACAGCCCCGTCGGCGTAAGGATGAGGTCGCCGCGGCTCATCGGGCATTTCTCGCCGTTGACGGTGGTCCACGCGCCCTCGCCTTCGACCACCATCCGCACGGCGTTCGGCGTATGGCGATGGGCGGGAGCCCACTCGCCGGGCAGCAACAGCTGCATGCCGAGATACATCGCGGGGCTCGCCTGCATGTTCTCGAGGCCCTGGCCCGGATTGGCAAGCACGAGCACCCGACGCTCGGCCTTCTCGATGGGAGTCAGCTCACCCGCCCTCAGCAGCAGCGGTCGCAACGATCGATACGACCAGTGCGTCGCACGCGTCTTCGGGACGGGCTTCATCGCCGGCAACACTGCACGCAGGTTCGGCCACAGCGGCACCAGGTTCTGGCTCGTCAGTTGATCACGGTAGTCCTGCGGCAGGTCTTCCATCCGGCCGAGCGTGTCGAAGCGGCTTTGATCGTTCATTTCGTGTTCCTTGGCGGTGAGCAGATGCCTGCGACGGTCACGCGGCGAGGCAGTTCTCGACGCGCCAGCCATAGAGCCATTCGAGGGCATCGTAGTAGCGCTCGGGTGTGCGGCCCTTCCAGAGATCGTTGCGCACGAGGCGCTCGACGCCCTTGGCGTGGAAGATGCGGCCCATTTCGCGTGCGGACAGCACGACGCGCGCGGTGCGCGTAATGCGCGAGCGTTCGTAGTGCGCGAAAGCCCGCGCAAGATCGCCGTTGTTCACCCGCAGGGCCTCGCCGAGCGTGACGCCATCTTCCATCGCCATGCACGCGCCCTGCGCCAGGTATTGAAGCGTCGGATGCGCGGCGTCGCCAAGCAGCGTTGCGCGGCCGTACGTCCATCGACCGACCGGATCACGGTCGGCAGTCGCCCAGCGCTTCCAGCTCTTGGGCAGGTCGATCAGCTGATGGGCACGCGCGCAGATGCCTTCGAAGTAGCTCTGCACTTCCTCGCGGCTGCCTTCGTGCACGCTCCACTCCTCCTTTTGACGGCTGTGGAACGTGACGACGACGTTGTATTGCTCGCCGCCGCGGAGCGGATAGTGCACGAGGTGGCAGTCGGGGCCAACCCAGATGCTCGCCGCATTCCATTGCAAATCCTTGGGGAACTCGTCCTTGTCGACAACAGCGCGATAAACGACATGTCCGGATACCCGCGCCTCGTCGCCGACGTACTGGCGGCGCACCGCCGACTTGACGCCGTCGGCGCCGATCAGCGCCACACCGCGATGCATGTTGCCGCCGCTGTCGTGAACGGTTACGCCGTCGTCGTCCTGGTCGACGCGCTGCACCGTGGTCGACGTCAGCACCTCGATACGATCAGACTCCTGCGCGCCCTCGAGAAGCGACATGTGCACGTCGGCACGGTGGATGACCGCATACGGATTGCCGAAGCGCCGGCGAAACGCTTCCCCGGTCGGGACACGCGCGACGAGGGTCTCGTCGAGCGCGTCGTGCATCACCATTTCGTCCGTATACACCGCACGCGCCCGCGCCTTCTCGCCGATGCCGAGCGCATCGAAGGCCGCGAAGGCGTTCGGCCCGAGCTGGATGCCCGCGCCAATTTCTCCCAGCCGGGGCGACTGCTCGAGCACCTTGACCGCGAAACCGTGGCGAGTGAGCGCGAGCGCCGCGGCCAGGCCGCCAATCCCGCCACCTGCGACGAGGACAGGGAGTCCGGCAGACGTGCGATTCATCGACTCCTCCTGGTAACGGCGCCAGTCTGAGCCAGCGCGTATATCGCGTAAAGATATGCTTCGATATACGCGCAATATCGCTTGGTGCTGCAAGACGCGCAGCGGGTGGGTGCTGTGACTACCGCGACCACAGCTATCAGGAAGCCTGCGGCGCTACAACGATTTTGCGGATGCTGCGAGTACCGCGACGACAGCTATCAGGAGGCCTCCGGCGATGCAAGTATCTTGCAGATGCTGCGAGTAAGGCGACGACAGCTGTCAGCGAGCGGGGGGCAATTCGCCCTCTCGCCGGTTCTCCGGAGTCGCCCTAGCCGCTCTTCCTGGTGAGGAGCGCCAGAAACTCGCGGCGCAAATCGGGATTGTCGAGGAACGAGCCGCGCATCACGCTGTTCGTCATCCGGGAGTCGGCATCCTTCACGCCGCGCCAGTGCGTGCAGAAGTGGTCGGCCTCGATCACGATCGCCAGCCCATCCGGCTTGACCTTGTCCTGGAGCACATTGGCAAGTTGCACGACCGCCTCTTCCTGAATTTGCGGACGGCTCATGATCCAGTCGCAGATGCGCGCGTATTTCGATAGGCCGATCAGGTTGGAACGCTCATTGGGCATGATGCCGATCCACACCTTGCCGAGGATCGGGCACAGGTGATGTGAACACGCACTGCGCACGTTGATCGGACCGACGATCAGCAGTTCATTGAGCTGCTCGGCATTCGGGAATTCGGTGATCGCCGGCATCGGCTGATAACGGCCCTTGAACACTTCCGTCACGAACATCTTCGCGACGCGCCGCGCCGTTTCCTGCGAGTTGTGATCGCCCTCCGTATCGATGACGAGGCTCTCGAGCACGTCGGCCATCTTCGTCTCGACCTCCGCCTGCAACAGATCGAGTTCGCCGTCCATCATGTGATCGGCGATGTTGTCATTTGCGTGAAAGCGCTTGCGCGCGCGCACAAGGCGGGCGCGAATGCGCGCCGACACCGGCAAGACGTAAGCTTCCTGCTCGGTGCGAAACAGCGGCGTCGGTTGAACGGCCATCGATGATCCTCGATCGTTGAGCATTTTGAAATTAAGGAACCATTGCGAGCCCATTGGATGCACGTTTGCCCATGCTCGTTTCCGGCTCATTGTCATCGCATTGCGACAACAGGGCCGTGGTTCGTTGCACCCGCGAAGGGAATCCATGGAACGGGTCGAAACGCAGGAAGCCCCGGTGGTTACGGGCTTCCTGCATTCGGACCTCGTCAGTTGGGCAGCACGACCGTATCGATGACGTGGATGACACCATTGGTCGCCATCACGTCGGTCTTGATCACGTTCGCGTCATTGACCTTGACGCCTCCGGAAGAAGCGGTGACGTTCAGGTAATCGCCTTCGACCGTCTTTACGCGTCCTGGCTTTACGTCGTCCCCTACCACCATGCCGGGCACGACGTGATAGGTGAGCACCTTCGTCAGCGCCGCCTTGTCGGCAAGAAGCGCGTTGAGCTTGTCGGCCGGAATCTTCGCGAACGCGGCGTCGGTGGGCGCGAACACGGTAAACGGTCCCGGCCCCTTGAGGGTGTCGATCAGGCCGGCAGCGGTGAGCGCCTTGGCGAGCGTGTTGAACTGGCCCGCGCCGACGGCTGTGTCGATGATGTCCGACTTGGCCATCGGCGATCGCGCGTTCGTCGCCGCGTATTGCATCCCTTCGCCGACAGCCGTTGTACCGGTGACTACGACGGCGGAGGCAACGGCGGCGGCGAATACGGTCTTCAGCTTGAACATGGTGAATCTCCTGGTTGAGGTGGGACTGACGGGGTGCGACCGACCTGTTGGGGTGCGTTCGCGATGCCGTTTTGTCGGCACGTGTCCAGGACAATAC
>JBKPOL010000399.1:0-3752 GCA_046733075.1 Pseudomonadota bacterium
GTTGCTCGTTCGCAACTACGATTACAGCCCGCAGTTGTGCGAAGGCGTCATTTTGAAGACCGCGTGGAACGGACGGCGCGTCATTTCGATGAACGACTGCATGTGGGGGGCGCTCGACGGGATCAACGAGGACGGCCTCGCCGTATCGTTATCGTTCGGGGGTCGGAAGGCGGTTGGCGCGGGCTTCGGCGTTCCGCTCGTGCTGCGATACGTCCTCGAGTTCTGCGCGACTACCGACGAGGCGATCGAGGTGCTCGAGCACGTTCCCGTGCACATGTCGTACAACGTCACCGTTCTCGACGCCGCGGGGCGGTTCGCGACTGCGTATCTGCGACCCGATCAGCCGGCGCTCATTCGTGCCGTTCCCTATGCGGCGAACCATCAGGAAGAAGTCGAATGGGAGCAGCACGCCAAGGCAACGTCGACGCTCGCGCGGGAGCGCTTCCTGTATGCGCAGCTTCGCGGAGGGGCGCGCAGCCCGGAAGAGCTCGTCCTGTCGTTCCTGCGGCCGCCGTTGTATGCCACGGCGTTCGCGCACGGCTACGGCACGCTGTACACGGCCGTGTACCGTCCGCAGACGCGGGACGTCGAATATCGGTGGCCCTCGCACAGCTGGACCTTCGGGTTCGATCGATTCGAGGAAGGGGAACGCCGAGTGGTGTGGGATCGGCTGCCAACGCGCGGCGATACGGGACGATGATCGACGCAATGCAGAAAGCGACAGCGATCCTCGGTGGCTGCAGTACAGTGATGCGAGCAGATCGGTTGACAGGCCCTAGAACGTGGGGGGAGCGTTGGCGCTGATGATTTCACACGCGGTCGTGCCGGTATTGCGGAAGCGATGCGGGAGCCGGCTCTCGAAGTAGTAGCCGTCGCCGGGTCCGAGCACCTTGACGCGCCCCGCGACGGTCACCTCGATGCGACCCTTCGTGACGACGCCGCCTTCCTCGCCGGCATGGGTATAGACCTGGGTGTCCGCACCCGGCGGATAGACCTCATGCAGGATCGACATCGCACGATGCCGGATGCCGGCGCCGACGAGGAAAACCGCCACGTCGGCGCTCCCGAGGTCAGGCAGGCCTTTGCGGTCGTAGAAATAGTCGGGCGTCGATGCATCTTCCCCGGTGAAGAAATCGGCGAGCGACAGCGAGAGCACATCGAGGATCTTCTTCAAGGACGCGATCGACGGGCTGATCCGATTCTGCTCGATCTGGGAGATGAGGCCGTTGGTGACCCCGGACAGTCGCGCAAGCGCGCGCTGCGAGAGTCCCTTGTGCTGCCGGTGCCGTCGAAGGCGCTCGCCGATGTCGATCTGGTGCATGGAATGTGGGGGTGTTTGTTGTTTTAAACATGTGGGACTAGTATTCTAAACAGACTTCCGGCGCACGTTCGCGCTCGCCGCGATACCGCGCAAGCGCGAGACCTACCACACGAGGAGGAGGAAACCGTGAGAGGCAAGCTGACGACGTGGATCCTGATCGCCATGCTCGCAGGCATCGGCGTGGGCTGGATGTGTCATGAGCTCCTGCCGACACCCGAGTCGGCGAAGACCGTAGCGGGCTACATCTCGCTCATCACCGACGTATTCCTGCGCCTGATCAAGATGATCATCGCACCGCTCGTGTTCTCGACGCTCGTCGTCGGCATCGCACACATGGGCGACGGCAAGGCGCTCGGGCGGATCGGCCTGAAGACGATGGGCTGGTTCGTATCGGCGTCGCTGATGTCGCTTCTGCTCGGCATGCTGCTCGTGAACGTGCTGCGACCGGGCGACTCGCTCAATCTGCCGCTGCCCGACGCGAGCGCATCGACGAATCTCAAGACGGCCTCGCTCTCGCTCAAGGAGTTCATCACGCACCTCGTGCCGCGCAGCGTCTTCGAGGCGATGGCCAACAACGAGATCCTGCAGATCGTCATCTTCTCGGTGTTCTTCGGGGCCGGCGCTTCGGCGTTCGGCGATAAGGCGGGCGTGGTGATCGACTGGGTGGAGCAGGTGTCGCACGTGATGCTCAAGGTCACGGGCTACGTGATGTCGCTCGCGCCGATCGCCGTGTTCGCCGCGATGGCCTCGATCGTCACGACGCAGGGCCTCGGCATCCTGTGGACGTACGGCAAGTTCATGGGCGAGTTCTATTTCGGCATCCTGCTGCTCTGGGTGTTGCTTGCCGCGGCGGGCTTCGTGTTCCTCGGCCCGCGCATCGTGCGGCTGGTGAGCCTGATCAAGGAGCCGATCATGCTTGCCTTCAGCACGGCAAGCAGCGAGGCGGCTTACCCGAAGACGCTCGAGCAGCTCGAACGCTTCGGCGCCAGCAAGAAGATCACGAGCTTCGTCCTGCCGCTCGGCTATTCATTCAACCTCGACGGCTCGATGATGTACTGCACGTTCGCGACGCTGTTCATCGCGCAGGCCTACAAGATCCAGCTCGACTTTGCGCAGCAGATCACGATGCTGCTGATCCTGATGGTCACGAGCAAGGGCATGGCAGGCGTTCCGCGCGCATCACTCGTCGTCATTGCCGCGACGCTCGCGACGTTCAACATTCCCGAGGCGGGGCTGCTGCTCATCATGGGGATCGACCAGTTCCTCGACATGGGCCGCTCGGCAACCAACGTCGTGGGCAACAGCATCGCCACCGCGGTGGTCGCGAAGTGGGAAGGCGAGCTCCGGCCGGAGGCGGCCGCGCAGGCGGAGATCGACGCGGACGAAGGCCTTACGCCGGTTGCCGCGTAGCGCGGAGGCGGCGCGGTGCTCCGCGCCGCCTCGCAGGGAGGTCATCATGAGCCGTGCAGGAAAGCTGGTCTTCGCAGTACTCGTCGCGTGCGCATCGATAATCGGCACGACGTCGTCGTTCGCACAGGATGCCGTCGGCGTCGAGCAGCTGACGGGGACGCTCAAGAAGATCCGCACCACGGGCGCCGTGACGATCGGCTTTCGCGATGCGTCGGTGCCGTTCTCGTATGTGGGTCCGGGCCGCAAGCCGATCGGCTATTCGATCGACCTCTGCCTAGCCATCGTCGAGGCAATCAAGGCCGAGCTGAGCGTCGACGACCTGCAGGTCAAGTACCTGCCGGTCAACCCGCAAACGCGCATCCCGATGGTCGTCGACGGCATCGTCGACCTGGAGTGCGGATCGACGACGAACAACACCGAGCGGCAGAAGCAGGTCGCGTTCTCGCCGATCTTCTTCGTGAGCGGCACCAAGCTCCTCGTGAAGCGCGGCTCCAAATTCAAGACTTACCGGGACCTGAAGGGCCGCTCTGTGGCGGTGACCGAGGGCACGACGAACGAGGCGGCGATCAACGCCATCAACGCGCGGGAAAGCCTCGGCATCAAGACCGTTCTCTTCAGGGATCACGACCAATCCTTCGCGGCGCTCGCCGCAGGCAAGGTGGATGCGTGGGCCGGCGACGACGCGCTGCTTTACGCGCAGGCAGGCGAGTCAGCCAATCCCCGCGACTTCTACGTGCTCGGCGATTACCTGTCGTACGACCCGTACGGCATCATGTTCCGTCGCAACGACCCCGCGTTCGCCGCGCTGATCAAGCGCACGTTCGAGCAGCTCGCGGAGTCGCGCGAGCTTGCGCGCATCTACGAGCAGTGGTTCCTGCGCAAGCTGCCGTCGGGACGAAGGCTCGGGATCGAGATGAGCCCTCAACTCGAGTCGATCTTCGAGGCGATGGGTCAGCCGACCGAATGAACGCGACGCCGCACGCGTCACTTCTTGGTGCGGCCGTACATGCCCGTGACCGAC
>JBKPOL010000400.1:0-10236 GCA_046733075.1 Pseudomonadota bacterium
GACCGGTCTCGTGGGCTCGGAGATGTGTATAAGAGACAGCTTTGGGGCCCAGTCGCAAACCTTTCAAAATATCCACAGTTCGCGTCGTGGCAGCTCCAGCCAGTGCCGTCCGACGGCGAGCGGGCTGTCGCCGTACGCTCGCAATCGCTCGTTGCCGAGCGCGAACAGATGCTCCCACTTGTCACCTAGGTACATCGATGTGGTGAGGTCGGCTTCGAGACGATTGTCGCCCGGTCCCTCGGCAATGCGAATGCGTTCGAGACGGATCATCCCGACAGCCTCGTTGCCGCGCGCGGCGCTCCGCTTGGCCGTCCCCCATAGGCGGAACCCGGCACCTTCGAGCAGCGCAACGCCGTCGCGCATCTCGGTCACGCGGCCGGGCAGGCGATTGTTGCTTCCCATGAAGTCCGCGGTGAACAGCGTTTCTGGCGCGCTGTACATCTGCTGCGGCGTTCCCTGCTGCTCGATGCGTCCGCCGTTCAGCAGGAGAATACGGTCGGACATCGCAAGCGCTTCACCCTGATCGTGCGTGACGCAAAGCGCCGAGAGCTGCATTCGCACGATCAGCTCTCGCAGCCAGGCACGCGCCTCCTCGCGCAGCTTCGCGTCGAGATTCGAGAGCGGCTCGTCGAGGAGGATCACCGGGGGGTTGTAGACGAGCGCCCGGGCAAGCGCGACGCGTTGCTGCTGGCCGCCCGACAGCTGATGCGGGAAGCGCTTCCCCAAGTGGCCGAGCGAAAGCTGCTCGAGCGCCTTGGTCACGCGCGACGATACTTCGGACGAGCCAATGTTGCGCAGCTTGAGACCGTACGCGACGTTGTCGAATACGGTCTTGTGCGGCCATAACGCGTACGACTGGAATACGAGGCCGAGGCTGCGCGCTTCCGCCGGCACATCGACGCGACGCGCACCATCGAACACGACCTTGTCGCCAACGCGAATGACGCCGCGCTGCGGCACCTCGAGTCCCGCAACGGCCCGCAGAAGCGTCGTCTTGCCGCTGCCCGAGGGACCGAGCAGCGACACCACTTCGCCCCGTTCGAGCGTCATCGTGACGCCCTTCAGGATCGGGTTGTCGCCGTATTGAAGGTGCAGGTCTTCGACGGTCAGCTCGGCCATGCGTTTTCCCCTGGCATCAGTCGCGAAGCTTGACGCCGAAGCGCAAGGCGAACGCAAGACCGATGAACACCAGCACGATGTTGATCAGCGACAGCGCGGCCACTACATCGATGGCGCCCCCTTGCCACAACGACACGAGCTGCGCTCCGATCACTTCGGTGCCGGGGGCAAGCAGGTAGACGCCGGTCGAGTATTCGCGCTCGAAGATCATGAATACGAGGAGCCACGACCCGATCAGCCCGTGACGTATGAGCGGCAGCGTGATCTCGCGCGAGATGCGCCCTCGACCGGCACCGACGCTGCGTGCCGCCTCCTCGAGCTCGGTGCTGACCTGCATCAGCGACGAGGAGATCAGCCGCATGCCGTATGCGAGCCACACGACGGTGTAGGCAAGCCACATGCTGAAGATCGTCTGGCGCAGCGGGGTCAGCGGGGGAAAGAACAGGAACACCCAGAGGAATGCGAGTCCGATAAGCAGACCCGGCACCGCGCGCGGGACCAGCACCAGGTAATCGACGGCGCGCGACCATCCGTCGTTGCGCCGATGCGTCGCAAAGCCGATGGCCGTGTAGCACGCGACGGTGATGGCGCCGCCGACCGTGCCGATCAGGACCGTGTTCCAGATGGCGCGCACGTGCGTCGGCTCATCGAACACCGCGCGGAAGTTGTCGAGCGTGAACGCTTCGGCAAGCTGCACGCCGAATCCCCAGTTCGTCACGAAGGCCCGAAGCGCGATGCCTGTGAGCGGCACGATCACCGCGACCAGCAGCCATAAGCCGATCAGAGCGACCGCGAGCCATTTCCAGCGGCCGAGCGGGAGATCGCGAATGCGTCCGGCCTTGCCCTTGATCGTTGCGTACCTGCGCGCGTTCTGCAGTAGGTGCCGCTGCATCAGCACGAGCGGGATCGTCATGGCGACGATGCAGACGGCGACCGCCGCCATCAGGTGATAGGAGGGTGTGCCGAGCTTGTTGGTCAGCTTGTACAGGTAAGTCGACAGAACGAGGTGGCCTTCGGGATCGCCAAGCACCAGCGGAAGGCCGAAGAGCTCGATGCCGAGGAAGAACACGAGCACGGCGGAAAACAGCAGCGCGGGCATGATCAGCGGCAAGCTGACCGAGATCGCGACCCGAAACGGTGACGCGCCGGCGACACGCGCGGCCTCTTCGACGTCGGAGCCGAGACTCTTCAACGCCGATGACGCGTAGATGTAGACGTTCGGAACGTGCGTGAGCCCTGCGATCACCGACATTCCGGCAAGCGAGTAGAGCGTCCATGGCGCGCCGCCGAAGAGTTCCGTCGACCACACCGAATAAAAGCCGACCGGTCCGGCCGCGACGACATAACCGAACGCAAGCACCATCGGCGACACGAAGCTCGGCACGAGCACCATCGGCTCGATCCAACGCTTACCGGGGAAATCGGTGCGCTCCATGACGAACGCCAGAACGCCGCCGAGCGGCACGGCGATCAGCGTCATGCCGCCGGCGATCAGCAGCGAGTTGGTGAGTGCGCTCCAAAAGTCCGGATCGGAAAAGATGAACTCATACGCGGCAATGCCGACCTGCTTGACGGCGTCGAAGAACGGCGCGGAGAGGAGGCTCTGGTAGACGATGAGCGACAGCGGCGCGAGGACGGCCGCCGCCGTGACCAGGATCGTCAGTGCCCGCGGCAGCGCGGTCAGCGCGCGGCCCCGCGCGCGGGGCAGCTCTGCGGTCGGGGTGTCGGCCAGCGTTGCCATCGGCCGTCGGTCAGGACGCGCGCGACATGCGTGGGCGCGTTGCGGTCCGCGCGCTTACTTGCCTGCCGACGCGAGCGTCGTCTTCCACGAATTCAGGAATTCGAGACGCTTTTTGGGATCGAGATACGAGACGATTTCGGACGTGACCGGAATGGGCTTGACGTTGTTGCCGAGCTGCTTGTTGAGGGATGCCGCCGTATATTCGGCGTCGACGTCATTACGGATCGAGAACAGCTCGACATCGCTGCCGATCAGCTTCTGTCCGCGCGCCGACAGCACGTAATCGGTCCAGACCTTCGCCGCATTCGGATTCTTGGCGCCCTTGCCGATGAACAGCACGCGCGAGAGCACAAGCGTGTAATCCTTGGGCAGGACGACACCGAGGTTCGGGTCCTTTTTGGCACGCACGAGTGCGTACGAGCCGAGCACGTTGTAGCCGAGCAGATGCTCGCCCGATGAAACCTTCTCGAGCATGTTCCCGGTGCTCGAATACACGCGGTAGCTGGTCGCACCGAACGCCTTCTCGAGGTCTTTCATCCCTGGAAAGTACTTGCTGTCCTGCACGACGAACATGAAGCCCACGCCGCTCTTCTCGATGTCGTAGGTCGTGACCTTGCCCTTGAACTTGTCGGTCTTCGACATCAGAAGCTTGACCAGCGACGCGTGGTCCTGTGGGATTTCGTCCCCGGTGACGAGCCGCTTGTTGTAGATGAACACGGCCGGCTCGTACGTCGTTCCGTAGGCCTGGTTCTTGTAGACCGCCCAGGTCGGAAGCTTCGACGCTTCGGGTGACGCGTACGTCATCGCCTGGCCGTCGTCGACCAGCTTGACCTGCAGATCCATCGCCGAGCTCCACATGACATCGGCGCCACCTTGACCCGAGGCGGATTCGGCGATGAAGCGGTTGTACATCTCGGTCGAGTTCATGTCGTTGTACTCGACCTTGATATCGGGATAGAGCGCGTTGAAATCCTTGATGAGCGGCTGGGCCGCCTTGGTGTCGAGGGCGCTGTAGACGACGACCTTGCCTTCCTTTTTCGCGGCCGCGACGGTCTGGGCGTAATCGGCAGGGTAACCGGCTGGAACGTTCTGCGCGAGCGCGGACAGGGTGATGCAAAAAAGCGTGGCGACGGCGACACGTAGCAGCATGACTCCTCCGATGATTACGCTCGCCGGCCGCTGCCGCCTGGGATCGGCTGACCGTCGCGGGCGCGTCTGATGCCCTATTCTATGCGCAATCCGCGGACGGCAGGCGCCGGGGTGGACGACTGCGCCACCCGGGCGTAGCGTTTCATTTTCGGTTGCCATTTCAAGGACGCGTCGTGCCGGTAACAAGCCAGAGTGACGAGCATCAGGAAATCCGCGACGCCATCCGCGAGTTGTGTGCGCAGTTTCCCGACGCGTACTTTCGCAAGATCGATGCCGAGCATGGCTATCCCGAGTCGTTCGTCGACGCGCTGATCGGTGCCGGCTGGCTCGCTGCGATGATTCCCGAAGAATACGGGGGATCGGGACTTGGGCTCACTGCGGCTTCGGTGATCATGGAAGAGATCAACCGCTGCGGTGGCAACGCCGGTGCGGTCCACGGCCAGATGTACAACATGGGCACGCTGCTGCGTAACGGAAGCGAAGCGCAAAAGCGCAAATACCTGCCCGAGATCGCGGCAGGCCGGCTGCGGATCCAGTCGATGGCGGTTACCGAGCCGACGACGGGCACCGATACGACGAAGATCAAGACGGTCGCCGTGAGGAAGGGCGACCGCTACATCGTCAACGGGCAGAAGGTATGGATCTCCCGCGTCCAGCACTCCGACCTGATGATCCTGCTCGCACGCACGACGCCGCTCGCGGAGGCCAAGAAAAAATCCGAGGGGATGTCGATCTTCATCGTCGATCTCCGTGAGGCCGTCGGCCACGGACTCACCGTCCAGCCGATACCGAACCTCGTGAATCACGAGACGAATGAGCTCTTTTTCGACAATCTGGAGGTGCCGGCCGAGAACCTGATTGGCGACGAGGGTCGCGGCTTCAAGTACATCCTCGACGGCTTGAATGCGGAGCGGACGCTGATCGCTGCGGAATGCATCGGCGACGGCTACTGGTTCATCGAGCGTGCCGTTCGGTACGCGAACGAGCGGATCGTGTTCGATCGGCCCATCGGCAAGAACCAGGGGGTGCAGTTTCCGATCGCCGATGCCTACATCGAGGTGGAGGCGGCAAACCTGATGCGCTTTCGCGCGTGCGAGTTGTTCGACGCCGCCAAGGCATGCGGCGCGCAGGCGAACATGGCGAAGTACCTTGCGGCGAAGGCGTCGTGGGAGGCAGCGAATGTCTGCATGCAGACGCACGGCGGGTTCGGCTTTGCGAACGAATACGACATCGAGCGCAAGTTTCGCGAGACGAGGCTCTATCAGGTTGCGCCGATTTCCACGAACCTGATCTTCTCGTACATTGCCGAGCATGTCCTCGGGCTGCCGCGCTCCTTCTGAATCTCGAGAAACGGCTGCACGAATGCGCATTGAACGGGGACGAGCCGCGAGCGATCGGTTGTCGGCGCGATGAACATCGGAGCCGATACGCAAGCGGAGACTGCGGCCCGTCCTCTCGACGGCATCACCGTCGTCACGCTCGAGCATGCAATCGCGGCGCCCTTCTGCACGCGGCAACTCGCCGATCTCGGCGCGCGCGTCATCAAGATCGAGCGTCCGGGCGTCGGAGACTTCGCTCGCGCATACGACGAGCGCGTGAACGGACTCGCGTCGCACTTCGTGTGGACCAACCGCTCGAAGGAGAGCCTGACGCTCGACGTGAAGCACCCCGAAGGTCAGGCGATCCTGCGCCGGCTGGTGCTGGAGCGTGCGGACGTCGTCGTGCAGAACCTCGCCCCCGGCGCGGCTGCGCGCCTCGGCATCTCCTACGATGCGCTGCACGCGGACAAGCCGGCACTGATCGTGTGCGACATATCGGGTTATGGAAGCGACGGTCCATACCGCGACAAGAAAGCGTACGACCTGCTCATACAAAGCGAATCAGGGTTCCTGTCGGTGACGGGCACCGAGGACGAGCCTGTGAAGGCCGGTTGTTCCATCGCCGATATCGCCGCGGGGATGTACGCGTACAGCAACATCCTCGCGGCGCTCATTGCGCGAGGCAGGACGGGCGCCGGATGCCGGATCGACGTTTCGATGCTCGAAAGCATGGTCGAGTGGATGAGCTTCCCGCTGTATTACGCGTTCAACGGCGCCGAGCCGCCACCGCGAAGTGGAGCAGCCCATGCGACGATCTATCCGTACGGGCCCTTCCCGGCAGGGGACGGCAAGATCGTCATGCTCGGTCTGCAGAACGAGCGCGAGTGGGCGGTATTCTGCCGCGACGTTCTGCATCAGCCGGCGCTTGTCGCCGACCCGCGTTTTGCGTCCAATTCCCGACGGACGAAGGCGCGAGATGAACTGCGTGCGATGATCGTCGAAGCCTTTGCGGCGCTGACGGCGGAGCAGGTGATTGCACGCCTCGACGCAGCGCAGATCGCCAACGCGCGCATGAACGACATGCACGACGTGTGGAATCATGAACAGCTTCGGGCGCGAGGCCGATGGAAGGATGTGAACACGTCGGTCGGCTCGATACCCGCGCTGACGCCGCCCGGCCAGCCGGATACGTATGCGTCACGGATGGATCCCGTGCCCGCGCTCGGCGAGCATACCGATCGGATCCTGGGCGAGCTCGGTATTACCGAGGCTGAAGTGGCGCAGCTTCGCGCGGCACGTGCCATCTAGGGTGCGTGACGGTTAAGAACCAGGGGACAAGGATTGAAGCGAAAGGAGCGCCATCATTCAGCCATTGCCGACGAGGGGTTCTTCGGTCGAGGAATGACGGTCCGCGTAGAACGGGCGAGGCGCTGGCTGCGGCGGGCAAGGGGTCTCGCCGCGACGATCGTTTGCACGAGCCTCGCCTCCGCGCAAACCTTGAGCAATCTGGGTGATCTCTCGATCGAGGAGCTTTCGCAGATCGAGGTGCTTTCGGTTTCCAGGCGACCCGAGCCGATCCGGGAAGCGCCGGCTGCCATTTACGTGATCAGCGGTGAAGACATCCGCCGCTCGGGCGTGACGAGCCTCGCCGAAGCGCTGCGGCTTGCGCCCAACCTCGAGGTTGCGCGCGTCAATTCGCAAAGCTACGCCATCTCGTCGCGCGGCCTCAATTCAGTCAACGCGGACAACAAGCTGCTCGGCCTGATCGACGGCCGCACCATCTACACGCCTTTCTTCTCGAGCATCTTCTGGGATCAGCAGGAGCTGATGCTGGCCGATATCGAACGCATCGAGGTGATCAGCGGACCGGGCGGCACGCTCTGGGGCGCGAATGCGATGAACGGCGTCATCAACGTCATCACGAAGAGTTCCACCGACACGCAAGGCGCCCTGCTGGATGTCAAGGCCGGCGATTTGGTACAGCGAGGTGCGGGCCGTTGGGGAGGAAGGATTGGGGAAACGGGCACGTATCGCGTGTACGGGTTGGGGTTTGGACAGGGCAATACACGTACCGCGAGGGGCGGTGATGCTAAGGACGACTGGAACGGCAAGCAGGCGGGTTTTCGGACCGACTTCGCCTCGCGCAATGACCGATACACGATCCAGGGCGACTTGTACGAGAACATTATCGATACGCCGGACGGCCGTCGCAGTGGCGGAAACGTCCTCGGGCGCTGGGCCAGACGATTCGTCGACGGATCGACGTTCCAGGTGCAGGCGTACTACGACGAGCAGCGGCGCAGCGATGTGGCGCTGACCGGCGGTGGCTCGCATCAATACGTCAAGACGCTCGACGTCGAAGCCGAGCACGTGTTCACCTGGCGCGACAACCACCAGATCGTGTGGGGCGTGGGCTATCGCAGCTGGAACGATTTCTTCGCGAACAACGCCAATCCGTTCACGTTGGAACCAGCAGGCCAGACCCTCAACCTCACGAACGTTTACGCACAGGACACGATCACATTGCGGCAAGACCTGCGACTCGTCCTCGGCTCCAAGTTCGAATACAGCACGTTCAGCGGTTGGGCGGTGATGCCGAACGTGCGCATGGGATGGCAGGCGAACCAGCAGAACTTCGCGTGGGCGGCGATATCCCGCGCAGTGCGCTCGCCGTCACGCCTCGAGCGCGATCTTTCGGCGCCCGGGATCGTCAATCCGTCACCCGACTTCAATTCCGAGAAGCTCATCGCGTACGAGGCCGGCTGGCGTACGCAGCTGTCCGCGCGCGCGACCGCCTCCGTCTCGTTTTACTACAACGATTACACGGATCTTCGGACCACCTCGCCGAACCCGGTGACGTTCCTGCCGGTGAACTTCGGCAACGGCTGGGAAGGCCACACGTACGGCGTCGACATGTGGGCGAGCTACAACCCATTCTCCTGGTGGCGGCTCGACCCGGGCATAGGTCTGCTGCACAAGGATTTCCATCTTAAGCACGGCGAGCGGGACATTGCGGGCACGCAGACCGTGCTTGGCCATGATCCCGAGCATCAGGTGTTTCTTCGCTCGTACATGGAACTTCCCAATAACATGGAGCTGTTCGTCGGGCTCCGGCAGATCGCCGGCTTGACCGACATCGGCGTGCCAAGCTATTTCGAAGCTGACGTGCGACTCGGTTGGCACGTTACGCAGCATTTCGAGGTCTCACTGATGGGCCAGAACCTCGTGCACCGCTGGCACGCCGAGGCAACGACGGCAAACCAGATCCCCCGTAGCTTCTACGTCGGAGCACGCTGGAAGTTCTAGGAAAGCCCCTTCGTCCGGGGATACGATGACACTGCCCGTCGGAAAACCACCGCTGCGCGTCGGGCGCTGCGCTCCGCTCGACGGCGCGGGTGGAACCGTCGCGCGCCTGCAGCACTGATTCATGGCCGGGGGCGCGAAGCGAACGGGGTCGGGCAACACGTGGCGGCCGCTCCTGACCCTCGGCGGCCTCGTGCTCATCGGACTCGTCGTCTGGCGAATCGCGGATGTCCTGCTGCTGCTCTTCGGCGGCGTCATTTTCGCGACCGCGTTGCAAACCCTTGCCGGACCGTTCGTGCATTACCTGCGCGTATCGCCGCGGGTCGCAATCCTCGTTGTTGTCCTCGTCGTCGCCATGGCTATCGCGGTTTTCGTTTCGCTCGTTGCGATCGCCTGGGTGAGCAGATCGAGAACCTGCGCGAGCGGCTGCCGGATGCAGTCCGCGCTCTTACCGGCTGGTTGCGTTCGCATCCCGGCGGGGAATCACTCCTCGAGATGCTGAACGATGCGAAGCAGGGCGAGGTGCCCTGGGGGCGCGTCGTGAATGTGGCTTCCACGACGGTCGGTGCGTTCGGCAGCGTCGCGCTGATCATCTTCGTCGGGATCTACTTTGCAATGGATCCGCAACTGTACCGCCGCGGGCTCATTCGAATGGTGCCTCAGCATTACCGCGCGCCGGTCGACGACGCGCTTGGCGCCAGCGGGCACGCGCTTTCTAGGTGGCTTCTCGGGCAGGCGATTTCGATGGTGTTCGTCGGCGTCGCAACCGCGATCGGCCTCGCCGCCCTCGGCATACCGCTCGCCATGTCTCTTGGCGTGATTGCCGGCATGCTCACCTTCATACCCTTCTTCGGCGCGTTGGCCGCAGGCCTTCTCGCGATCGTCTTCGCGTTCACGCAGGGCCCGCAGCAGGCGCTCTACGTGGCGATCCTGGCGATTGCGATTCAACAGATCGAAGGTCATGTGCTCACCCCTCTCGTTCAGCGGTGGGCAGCGCAACTGCCTCCGGTCCTTTCCATCATGTCGAGCGTCGTTTTCGGATTGCTGTTCGGTCTCGTCGGTGTGCTGTTCGCTGCGCCGCTCATGGTCGTGCTGATGACGCTCGTGGAGAAGCTCTATGTGGAGCGGTTCCTGGAAGCGGACACGGCGTCGTGACCCGGCGGCGCGCGGTTTCGCAAGAGGCCCTATTGCTTGCGTACGTGCACGACGCCCGTCATGAACGGGTGGACCGAGCAGATGTAGCCGAAGTCGCCTTCACGTTCGAACGTGTGCTCGAACTTGTCGTCGGTGTCGAGACCTTTCGACGCGAAGCTCTTGTCGTTGCTCACCACGGTGTGGGGCGCTTCGTCGTGATTGATCCAGACGATCTTCGTTCCTGGTGCGATCGTGATTTCCTGCGGGGCGAATGCGAACTGCCGGATGCCCAGGTCGATCGCCGCCTGCGACGACGCGGCCGAGGCGGGGACCCATGCGGTCACGGCGAGGAGCGCCGCGGATCCAGCGGCGACGACAGTGATTGCGCGGAAGGCACGATTTTTCAGCAGGCTGCGCCCCTGCCGGACGCGGTGTGCTAAGCGGGCGTAGTTCATGACACTCTCCATGAGG
>JBKPOL010000401.1:0-7532 GCA_046733075.1 Pseudomonadota bacterium
CGAGAGGGGAAAGCTTCGCGCCACCTGCATCGTTTCACAAGAACGAGAGCGCCTCGAACGCGACCAAGAACGATCGCGACCCTGACCAGTGGATTGAACGTATACGCGCATTGCGCGACACAGGCAATGCTTCCGACGCAACGCGCCAGCTCGCGCGATTTCGCGACGCGTATCCGGATGCCGACGCGCGATTGCCCGACGATCTGCGCGAGTGGGCGAGGTCTCTGCGCTAACGGAACGCCCCGACAACAGAGTTCGGAACGCTCACCCGTAGCTTCGCAACAGTTTGCGTACTGGCGCGGGAATGGCGGCCGCAAGCGCCGTCTCTCGCGTAAACCATGCCGTACCCGGTGCTGCGGCATGGTTCGGCCAATCGGCAATCGCGACGGCGACCGGGTGCATCGTCAATCCGAAATGCGTGAACGTGTGCACGAGCGGAGGCAACGCGCGCAGGTTCGCGCACGCTGCCTGGAAGCACCGAGCCACGTGGGCCACGACATCGGTATCGTCCGGCACTTCGGGAAAACTCCACAGGCCCGCCCAGATGCCGAGCGGCGGCCGCTGCTCGAGCAGGATCTCGTCGTGGCGCTGCAACAGCAATAGCGTGGTGGTGCGTTGTGGCAGAGGCTTGCGCGGACGCGGCGTGGGCAAGTCGTCGATGCGCGCTTCCCGCCGCGCGACGCAGTCATCCGCGAGCGGGCAGCGGTCGCAGCGAGGTCGCGTGCGGGTGCAAACCGTCGCACCGATGTCCATCAGGCCTTGCGTGTACGCGGCGATGTCGTCGCCCTCGTGGCTCTTCTGTGAACCGCACCCAACCTGCTTTACCAGCAGGTCGGCGGCCTGCCACAGCGACGCTCGGACGGCGCCGTTTCCGGCCCATCCTTCGATCCCGTGATGTCGCGCCAGGACGCGCGCTACATTGCCGTCGAGGATTGCATTGCATTGGCTGCTTGCGAACGCGGCGATCGCGGCGGCCGTCGATCGGCCAACGCCCGGCAGCGTCTCCAGCGCTGACGCATCGACCGGAAAGCGTCCACCGTGATTCCGCACGACGATCTTCGCTGCAGCGTGCAGATGATGCGCACGGCGGTAGTATCCGAGACCGCTCCATACGCCGAGCACGCGATCGAGCGGCGCCGCCGCGAGCGCGGCCACGGTGGGAAATTCAGCGACAAAGCGCGCGTAGTACGGGAGTACGGTCGTGACCTGCGTCTGCTGCAGCATGATTTCCGACAGCCAGATGCGGTAGGCGTCGCGACTGTCCTGCCATGGCAGGCCATGCCGGCCATGCGCGCGCTGCCATGCGACGACGCGATCGGCAAAGCTTCGACCCGCGGCCCGCGAACCTTCGATGCGCGCCTGTGACGACGCGACTTCAGTCAAGACGCCCTTCAACTCACCCGGGCGCCTCCCCTCGATCAGCGCGCGCCGAGCCGCTGCTTGGCGCGCGTGCCCGCGTCGGACTTCGGATACTTGGCAATCAGCTCTTCGAGCGTGCGACGCGCTGCGGCGTTGTCGCCCATGTCCGCCTGAGCGGACGCGATGTTGAGCAATGCGTCCGGCGCCTTGCTGCTGTCGGGATAGTCCTTCAGCAGTTGACGCTGGGTGACGATCGAACCGCGGTAATCGCGCCGGGCGTATTGCGCGTTGCCGATCCAGAACTGCGCGGATGAGGCGAGCGGGCTCCGCGGATACGTCTTGATGAACGATCCGAATCCGGTGATCGCTCCCTGGTAATCGCCCCGCTTGAAAAGATCGAGCGCCGCATCGTAGGCCCGCTGCTCGGCAACGCCGTCGCTTGAATTGCGCACCGGCGGGGCGACCGCCACGGTCGTTGGCGGCGCGGCGACCGTCGCCGGGGGTGGAGCGGCAACCGTTGCCGCGGGTGGCGCGACGACGGTCGCGTTACCCGCCGGCGGCGTCCCAGCGCTCGCCGTATTCGCCGGGTTAGCAGCGTTGGCTGCATTGGCGGCGTTCGCGCTTTCCGCGGCGCTTGCCGCTGCGGCTTCCCTCTTCCGTAGGCGGGTATCGAGGTCGACGTAGAGATCGCGCTGGCGCTTCTGGGACTGCTCGAGCTCGTAGGTGACGACCTCGATCTGTCCGCGGAGCTTTGCCATGTCTCCCTGGAGCAGCTGGATCTGCGTCGCGAGGTCGGCGAGCCCGCCGCTTTTCGCCTGTTGCTCGAGCAGCAGGAGGCGATCGTCGATCTGCCGCTGCATCGCCGAGAGGCGCTGATTCGTCGCGTCGATGCGCTTTCGCGCTTCCTCATCGTCGAAGAGCGCGGCGTGCGCCGCCTGCGTGACCATGAACAGCACAAGACCCGCGAGCACGATACGATGGAAGATCTTCACGCGGATGTCCTCCTGCACTTTGCAACGAGCGCGCCGATGCGCGCCTTCACGCTGCTTTCGCCGTCACGCATCCGTACATGTCGAGCTTCGCTCACTCGCCGGCGTACAGGATGTCGTCGCGACGATTTTCGGCCCACGCCGCCTCATCGTGACCGGGATTGCGCGGCTTCTCTTTGCCGAAGCTCACTGTCTCGATCTGGTTTTCCGTAGCGCCAAGCAGCGTCATCATCCGCTTGACCGAATCGGCGCGCTTCTGCGCAAGCGCGATGTTGTACTCGCGCGAGCCACGCTCGTCGGTGTTGCCTTGCACCGTCATCCGCGCGTTACGATTCTGCTGCAGATAGCGTGCGTGCGCCTCGACGAGGGGACGGTACTCGTCCTTCACGACAAAACTGTCGAAGTCGAAATAGACGCTGCGCTTGGACAGGATGTTGTTCGGGTCGCGCAGGACGTTCGCCCCGGCGCCCGACCCGACGCCCGATCCCGTCACACCACCGGCCGCCGCGCCGCCTGTCTGGGCGCCGCTCGAACTGGGTGCGGTCGTTCCCGCGCCGCTGCGGTCATCGACCGGTGCTTCCGTCGTGGGCGTACTGGAGCAACCGGCGAGTGCCGCCGCGATCAATCCGATCAACACGTAATTGCGCATGCCACCTCCTGCGTTGTGGTTCCGCGCGCGCCGCGGCCATGCGACACGCATCGAGGATCAAAGATGTATCAAGACCGCGGGAACGGTCCCCAAGCCGGCTCGCGCACGTCGGCCGCGGGCGCAACGAGCCGTTGTTTCACACGACCGTCGATGGAGACCGCCGCGAGGATGCCACGGCCTCCGCCTTCACTCGCATAGATGACCAGCTTGCCATTCGGGGCAACGCTCGGGCTTTCATCGCCCGGTCCGGACGTCAGCACCTGCACCTGCCGCGTCGCGTAATCGAGGGTCGCCAACTGGAAACGGCCGCCGTCGCGGCGCACGAAAACCATCCCCTTGCCGTCCGGCAGCGGCCGCGGCGAGACATTGTAGGTGCCGTCGAACGTGAGACGCTCGACTTGTCCGCTGAGCAGGTGAGCGCGGTAGATCTGCGGCGTGCCCCCGCGATCGGACGTGAAGATCATCGACTGCCCATCGGGCGTGAACATCGCCTCGGTGTCGATGCCCGACGAAGTGAGGACGCGGGTGACGTTGCTGCCGTCCGCGTTCATCAGGTACACCTGCGATCCGCCGTCCTTGGTCAGCGTGACGGCGAGCCGATTGCCGTCCGGCGACCATGCCGGCGATGAGTTGCTGCCGCGGAAGTTCGCGACGGCGCGCCGCGCGCCGGTTTCGAGCGATTGCACATAGACGACGGGCTTGCGCGCCTCGAACGAAACGTACGCGAGCCGCGAACCGTCCGGAGACCAGCGGGGAGAGAGCAGCGGCTCGTTCGACGACACGATTGTCTGCGGGTCGTTGCCATCCGCATCGGCCACGAGCAGCTGGTAGCGCGAACCCTGCTTGGTGATGTACGCGATGCGGGTCGAGAACACGCCACGGTCGCCCGTCAGCTTCTCGTAAATGATGTCCGCGATCTTGTGCGCGGTGATCCGAAACTGTTGCTGTGTGACGACAAAACTCATCGCGACGAGCGTCGTCTGCTTGACGACGTCGACGAGCGCAAACCGCACGTCGATGCGACCATCGGGCAGCGGCTGCATCGAGCCGACGACGACGGCGTCGGCGTTCCGGGCCCGCCAGAGCGGACCCTGGACTTCCTCGGCACGGATCGGTCGTGGAACGACACCCTCGGTGTTCACGAGCCGGAACATGCCGGAGCGCGCGAGGTCGGCGCCGACCACGCCGGAAATCCCGAGCGGATACGTCGCTTCCGTACCGAATGGAACGATGGCAATCGGTATCGCCGCGCCGGCGCCGCCGACGATCTCGATCGACAGCTGCGCGTGCGCGAGCTGCGCGGCAAGGGACGTGAACGCCAACAGGCCAAAGGCGAGCCAGCGACGACAAAGCAGGATCATCGGATGATGGCCGGCGGGGATGAACGAGGCCGTGAAGACGCTGGATACGCGGCCCACGGCGAAAACGTGCGAACGCAACGCACGGCATTATAACGAGGACAGCGGCGTTCGCGATGACGCGCGTAACGCGGACACGCCCATCCGTTCGGCCCCGCGGTCACCGTGCGGGGCATTCGTGCTGTCCGGAACGTCGTGGCGATGTCTTCAGGGATGCGGTGCAATCGTCGTCGCGAATCCGAATGCGGCGGTGATGCGATCGCCGATTCTCTCTGCCTCGTTACGTGCCGGATAGGGACCGATGTAGACGCGATAAAGCCCGCCCGCTTGACGAATCCTCGCTTCGACCTGCGCCGTCGCAAGTTGGTTCTGGGCGCGCGTCAGAAACGCCTGCGCATTGGCAAAATTGGCAAAGGCGCCGAGCTGTACCGAGTAGCCGCCGGTGACGGCCGCGAGCGGCGGCGCATTCGGGTCGACCGTCGTCAACGCCATCGATGATGGAGGTGTATAGGGCGCCGTGACCACAGGTGCGGCGGCGACCGGCGCAAGCGGCGGCTGACTCGCCTTCGCGGAATCGGCCAGTGTGCCGGGAAGGATCGCCTGTACCTCGACTTCACCGCTGCCGTTCATTGCGATTCCGATGCGGTGCGCGGCTGCGTACGACAAGTCGATGATGCGACCATGCAGGAACGGCCCGCGATCGTTGACCCGCACGACGACGCTCTTGCCGGACGCGACGTTGGTGACCCGCGCGTACGACGGCAGTGGCAGCGTCGGATGCGCCGCCGTCATCCCATACATGTCATAAGTTTCGCCGATCGAAGTCTTCTGGCCATGGAACTTGCGTCCGTACCAGGACGCGATGCCGCGCTCCAGATACGGCTGCAAGGTGGTCGCCGGCGTGTATTCGCGGCCAAGCACGGCGTAGGGGCGATTCGCCGCGCGATGCAGCGGCTCGATGCGCGGAACGGCATCGGGGATGACGTCGAGATTTGGCGGTGGTTCGAGGCCCGGGCCGTCGTCGAGATAGTATTTGCTCGATGATTGCGGCGGGGAAGTCGCGGGCGCACGCGGCGATTCGCGAGGCGAGGGACCCGCACACGCGGCAATCAGCAGCGCGACGAGCAACGGCGCAGTTCGGCGTAGCGGCATCAAATCGAATGTCGTGCGCCGCGCAATCTAACACTTAAGCGGCGACAGCGTGACAACATACGTGTTCGCATGGAATCCGAAGCTTTGGAACTGGCCGCAGCTCCCGCGCGAGCGGAACAGGATTGCCCGCCGCGGGCACGTCGACATCCAGTGGGCATGCGGCCGCACGCGCAACATCGAGCCCGGTGCGCGGGCGTTCTTCGTGCGACTCGGCGTGCCGCCGAAGGGACTCATCGGATCGGGATTCGCGCTGTCCGCGCCGTGGGAGGACATCCATTGGCGTGCGGATAAGGCCGCGCTGGGCGCGACGACGCATTACCTCCGGCTGCGTCTCACTTTGCTGCGCGATCTGCCGATCATCACGTTCGACGAGCTCACGCGACCGCCATTCCGGCGCTTTCGCTGGGCCGTGCGGCAGTCGGGCATGCGCATGCCATCGTCGATCGCCGATGCGCTCGAGCCCTGGTGGGAGGAACGCACACGCGATATGCGCTGACGACCGAGTGGGTGCTCGCGGCGCCCGTCGATCGCATCTTCGATCTGCTGACGGCGCCAGAAGATTGGCCGCGCTGGTGGCGTTACGTGGAATCGGTCGTGCTCGTTCGCCGAGGCGACGCGGCTGGGGTCGGCGCGGTGCGCCGCTACACGTGGACGAGTCGCCTCCCCTATCGCCTGACGTTCGGGATGGAGACGACGGCGGTCGTCCGGCCCGTTGCAATCGAGGGCACGGCGCGCGGCCAATTGAGCGGAACCGGGCGATGGAACCTGCGCGAATTGCCCCGCGGCACGTGCGTGCAGTACACGTGGCAAGTGACGACGGGGAAAGCGTGGATGAATCTTCTCGCACCCGTGCTTGCGCCCGTCTTCGAGTGGAACCATGACCAAGTGATGGCCGAGGGCGGACGAGGCATGGCGCGTCACCTCGGCGTACCATTGCTGGCGTTTCGCGGCACGTCGTTGCGCCGGCACGAGGCGGTCTCGTCGAGCGGCGAGACATGAGAATGCCGGACAACCCAGAATGAATCGGAGGTCCAGATCATGACGACGCAGTCCGCACGCGCGGAGGCGTTCCGCGCGCTCCATGCCCGGCCGCGCATCTTCGCCATTCCGAACCCGTGGGATGCGGGCTCCGCGAAGCTGCTGGCGTCGCTCGGCTTCGAGGCGCTTGCCACGACGAGCGCAGGACTGGCGTTCTCGCTCGGCAAGCCGGATGGCGAAAACGCGCTCTCCCGTGATGAAACGCTGGCGAACGCGCGGGCAATCGCCGCGGCAACGCCGTTGCCCGTGAGCGCGGATCTCGAAAACTGCTTCGGGGACGCGCCGCAAATGTGTGCCGAGACGATTCGTCTCGCGGCGGAAGCGGGCCTCGTCGGCGGCTCGATCGAGGATGCGACCGGCCGCACCGACCGGCCGATCTACGCATTCGACGATGCCGTCGCGCGCGTCAAGGCGGGGGTTGCCGCGGCCCGCGCGCTGTCGTTTCCGTTCACGCTCACGGCACGGGCGGAGAACTTTCTGCACGGGATAGCGGACCTCGACGATACGATTCGCCGCCTCGTCGCGTTCGCGGACGCGGGCGCAGACGTCCTCTACGCGCCCGGGCTCACGACCCTGGCCCAAATCGAAGCGGTCGTTCGCGCTGTCGCGCCGAAGCCCGTGAATGCCATCATGGGTCTGGCCGGCCGCTCGATATCCCTCGAGGCGCTCGAGCGCATCGGCGTGCGGCGCGTGAGTGTTGGCTCCTCGCTAGCGCGCGCCGCGTACAGCGCGCTGCTGCGGGCGGGGCAGGAACTGCGCGGGACGGGCACGTTCGACTTCGCAAACGAAGCCGTCCCGTTCGGCGAAATGAATGCGATGTTTCGCCGCCCCCGCGCTGACGACTGACCCAAGCGGAGATGACACCGACCACGCTTGCGATTGGCATTCTCACCGGCGCGGTCGGCGTGGGTTATTTCGTCTACGGCAAGCGGCAGGCGAGGTTCGCCCCGCTGCTTGCGGGCATGATGCTCTGCGTCTATCCGTACT
>JBKPOL010000402.1:0-3373 GCA_046733075.1 Pseudomonadota bacterium
CCCGACCTTGCTCCGCCGCGAACTGGCACGCATCGCTCGTTTGTCGCCCGATCAGAATGGCGATGCGACAGCGAGTCGTCCGCAAGCGCCGGAAGGGTGCCGCTCGACAACCCGCGGGGAGTGCGACCCGCGTGCGTGATTTTCTGCTCGCTCCCGAGGATCGCGCGTTCCGCGACGAGGTGCGCGGTTTTCTCGCGCGCGAGCTCGCACCGCGGGCGAGTGCAATCGAGGAGCGTGACGACTGGGAGGCGATCAGGAGCGTCGTCGCAGCCCTTGGCGACGCCGGCTATCTGCGGCTGATGTTTGCGGACCTGTACCGGGGATCACTTGCAAGACCCGGTCTCACGCATGCGACGATCCTCTCGGAAGAGGCGTCGGCGATCAACTATGCATTCGAGACGACGATCGCAACGGCGCTCTCGTGCGCGTACCCGTTGCATCGACACGCGAGCGACGCGGTGCGCGGACGGTATCTCAAGGGAATCGTCGACGGGCGGATCGTGGGCGCGATCTGCGTCACGGAGCCGGACGCGGGCTCCGACACGTCGCGCATCGCAACCCGGATCGCGCTCGACGAGGGGCGCAACGAATGGGTGGTCAACGGTCGGAAGCGCTACATTTCGAATGCCGGCGTCGCCGATGCGTACATCGTGTATGGCGTCAGCGATCCTGCGGCGCCGCCCGGCAAGGGACTCGGTGCCGTTGTCGTCCCGAGCGGCACGCGGGGATTGTCGTTTCCGCGCCGCTACACGTTCATGGGGCGCCGTGGCTGTGTCGTCGGCGAAGTGGCGCTCGACGATTGCCGCGTCCCGGCCGACCATTTGCTGGGCAGCCCGACCAGCGGCATGCGCATCATGGTCGAGATGTTCAACTTCGAGCGCGTCATCCTCGGTGGATCCGCGCTTGGCGTCGCGCGCAGCGCGTTCGATATCGCGACCGCACACGCGCAGCAGCGCGCGGCGTTCGGCGGCGAGCTTGCTACGAAGCAGCTGATCTGGAACGACGTCGCGGAAATGAGCTGGCGCATCGACGCGGCGGAGCTGCTCACGTATCGGGCGGCGAAACTGTACGACAGCGGCACGAAATCGCGCGAACTGATGAAGCCCGCCGCCATGGCAAAGCTGGTGGCGACCGAAACGGCGACGTTCTGCGCCGATCGCACCGTGCAGATCCTCGGCGGTGATGGGTTGACGAAGGAATACGGGCGTGCCGAGCAGATCTACCGCGACGCACGCGCGTTACCGATCGTCGGCGGCACCTCGGAAATCGTTCGCTATCTTATTGCCGTCGCCGATCTGCCCGACAGCAAGCCGCTGCTCTGACGACGCGCCATGGACATCGCATCGATCTTCGTGCAGGCGGCCGAACGATATCCGAACCACACGGCGCTGATCTTCGAGAACCGCCGGTGGACGTACCGACAGTGGCATGCGCGTGTGCGGCGCTTCGCGCAAGGCCTTGCCGACCTCGGTGTGCGGCCGAGCGATCGCGTTGCGTTCTACGTAACGACGTCCGAGAACTCGGTCACGACCTATTTCGCGTGCCAGATTCTCGGCGCAGTCGCCGTGCCGCTCAACTTCCGCGCGGCTGCGGGCGAGGCAGCGTACGTGCTGCAGGACTCGGGTGCGCGCATCCTCGTGTACGGACGCTACCTGACGCCGAACGTGCAAGAGGTGCAGAAGCGCGTACGGAGCGTCCACGACTTCATCTCGTGCGCCTACGACCCGGTGAATGTCCCGCCAGGCCATCACCACTTCGACACGATCGCCGAGCAGACCGTCGATGCCGACGTGACTCGTCCGATTCCGTCGTCCAGTCACCTGTCGGCGCTCGTCTATACATCCGGCACCACCGGCCGGCCGAAGGGCGTGATGCACAACCACATCAACGACGTCGCCATCGCGATGAACTGCGTGATGGAGTACGGCCTTCGCCATACGGACGTCGCGCTGCACATCGCGCCGCTCTATCACGTCGGGGGCATGCAGGCGTTCTTCATTCCGCACATGATGGTCGGCGGCACCAACGTCGTTCTCGGCTATTACGACCCCGTGAAGACGCTGGAGGCGATCGACGGGGAACGTGTGACGACGCTCTTCGCCGTGCCGACGCAGATCCAGGAGATGCTGCACCATCCCGAGTTCGCGAAGCACGACGTGTCCAGCCTGCGGATGATCACCACGGGCGGCGCTGCGATCGCCGCTGCGACGATGGAGCGCGTCATTCGCGATTTCTGCCCGAACATTTTCAACGGTTACGGGATGACCGAGGCGAGTCTCGCGCTGCTGCTGCATCCAGAGCAGGCGCTGTCGCATCTCGGCTCGTGCGGCAAGCCGACGCTGATCACCACCTGTCGGGTCGTCGAGCAGCGCGCGGAGGACGACGCAACGCCCGACGACATCCCACCGCCGAACGCGATCGGCCAGCTGATCGTCCGCGGTCCGCAGGTGATGTCGGGCTACTGGAACAACCCGGTGGAGACGGCGAAAAAGCTGCGCGATGGTTGGCTGTACACCGGGGACCTGGTGAGTCGCGACGATGAAGGATTCTTCTATTTTCACGGGCGGGTCGACGACCTCATCGTCTCGGGCGGTGAGAACATCTATCCGCGCGAAGTCGAGGAGGTGCTGTATCGCTGCCCCGGCGTGCAGGAGGCGGCCGTCGTCGGCCTGCCCGACGCCAAATGGGGAAGTGTCGTCACCGCGTTCATCGTCGCGAAGAAGGAAGGTGTCGAGGCTGCGACGATCGACGCGTTCTGCAAGTCGAGTCCCGATCTCGCCTCGTACAAGCGGCCGCGGCGAATTCATTTCCTCGAGCGGCTGCCGACGAACCCGAGCGGCAAGGTGCTGAAGCGCGAGCTGATCGCGACGTACGGGGCCGAGGTGACTGCATGACGCTCGATACGTCGGAGCATGACGTTGCCGCGCCTGCTGCTTGGATCGTCCCTGTCGACGTCCCCGCATACGTGCGTGCGCTCTCGTTCGCCGATCTCCCGCCGGACGTCGTGCGCCAGGCCGCGCGGTGTCTGCTCGACCTGATCGGCGTCGCAGCGGGCGGCGCACGCACACCCGCCGCCACGCTCGTCAATCGATTCGCCAGCCGGGAAATGGCGAGCGCCGACTGTGAGGCGCGGCTGCTGTTCGACGGCCGGCGGGCGAGTCGTGCCGGCGCGGCGTTCGCCGGCGCTTCGACGATCGATGCGCTCGACGCGCACGACGGCCACGTGCTGACGAAGGGGCACGCGGGCGTCGCCGTGCTGCCCGCGCTGCTCGCGGCCATCGACGGGGGCGCCCCATGCAATGGTCCCGAGTTCATCACTTGCCTCGTCCTCGGCTACGAAATCGGCACGCGCGCAGGGATCGCGCTGCACGAC
>JBKPOL010000403.1:0-4128 GCA_046733075.1 Pseudomonadota bacterium
GCCCGGGGCCATAGCGCGAGTGGATGACGCCCTGCTTGTGCGCGCACGTCGCATCCGTTTCCTATCCTGCGACGTGGACGGCGTGCTGACCGACGGCCGCATCTACGTCGACGACCACGGCCATGAATTCAAGGCGTTCTCGGCGCTGGACGGCGTCGCGCTCAACCTGCTTGCCCGCGCCGGCATCGTCGTCGCATGGATCACCGGAAGCAAGGCGCCGGCAGTGACGCATCGCGCGCAGCAGCTGCGCATTCCGCATCTCGTGCTCGACGCGCACGACAAGCTGACGCCGTGGGAGCGGTTGCGCAGCGAGCTTCGCCTGTCGAGCGATGAATGCGCGCACATCGGCGACGATCTTCCGGATATTCCGGTGCTCGCCGCCTGCGGACTGGCCGTGACCGTCCCGCATGCGACCGCCGCGGTGCGCGCGCACGCTCATTACGTGACCTCGCGGGAAGGCGGTTGCGGAGCGGTCCGCGAGGTCGCCGACATCATCCTGGCCGCCCAGGATCGCGCAGGCGCCGTCGAGATCATCGCTGCACAGCAGCCGGGCGCTGCCGTGACGCGTTGACGTGGAACGGACAACCTGATGGACCGCAGGCGAAACGTTCTCGATCGCATCGTCGCCTGGTCACCCGTGCTTCTGCTCGGCGCCCTCGCTGCGCTCACCTACTGGCTCGACGCGCAGGTGCAAGCGCCGTCTGCGCGTCGGGACGGATCGTCGCGGCACGATCCCGACCTTTTCCTGCAGGACTTCAAGGCGATCACGTTCGATGCACAGGGACGACCGCGCGAGACGCTGTTCGCCGCACGTGCCGAGCATTTCCCGGACGACGACAGCGCCGAGCTCACGAAACCCAGCCTCGCGCTTTCACAGACCGGGCAACCCACGCTCACGATTACTGCCGACCGCGGGAAAATGGATGGCGATCGTAACCAGGGCGACTTCATCGGCAACGTGAGCGTCGAGCGGGTCGAAGCACCCGCGAATGGGGATGACGGCCCTTCCGCGGAAGCGAGCAACGGCGCTTCCACCAAAGCGAGCAACGGCGCTTCCACGAAGGCGGGCAACGGTCCTTCCGGCAAGGCGAACGACGTGGCGGAGCAGGGACCGGTGAAACTCCTGACCGAATCGCTGCACGTGACGACGCGCGACCAGCGCGTGCAGACGGATCGAGCTGTGACGATCCAGGACCCGCGTGGAATAATCCGCGGCAAGGGCCTCGAGTTCGACAACAAGAGCAAGACCGTCCGCCTGAAGTCGAACGTCAGCGGTACGTTTCAACCCCAGGACATCTCGAAATGACGCAACGACGGATAGCCGGGCTGCGAGCGGCGCTGCTGCTCTCGTTTGCGCTGCCTGCGCTCGTCGCCGGTCCGGCAAGCGCGGAGAAAGCGGATCGCGAGAAGCCGATCAACTTTTCCGCGGAGCAGCCGGCCGAGGTGGACTTCGAGAAGCGTGTCGGCACGCTGCGAGGGAACGTCGTGATCACCCAGGGCACGATGACGATTCGCGCCGACCGCATCGACTTCAAGCAGAACGCGGACAACTCGCTGTCGGCAACGGCGTTCGGGAATCCTGTGAGCTTCCGGCAGAAGAAGGACGACTCCGACGAGTATTACGAAGGGTACGCACAACGTGCCGTCTACGACGGGCAGAAGCAGCTGCTCGAGCTCTTCGATCGCGCGCTCCTCAAGCAGGGCAACGATGAGATCCGGAGCAACTACGTCTCGTACAACAGTGCAACCGGCGTCTTCAAGGCCGAAGGGCGACCCGATGCCCCGGGCACCGAGGGGCCCGGGGATCGCGTGCGCGGCGTGTTCCAGCCACGCTCGGACTCGCCGCTCACCCCGAAGGGGGAAGCAAAGGAAGGCGCGGCCAAGGACGGCAAGTCCCCGCCGGCCAAAGCGGCGGCGCCTCTCAAGTTGACGCCCGATCCGTCGCTGCCCAAGTAAGCGGCGCTCCGTGAGCAAGCTCTCGGCCGCGCACCTGCGAAAGCGATACAAGGCACGAACGGTCGTCCACGACGTCTCGCTCCACGTAGCAAGCGGTGAAGTCGTGGGCCTGCTCGGCCCGAACGGCGCGGGCAAGACGACGTGTTTCTACATGATCGTCGGCCTCGTGGCGCCCGACGGCGGCGAGATCGCGCTCGACGACGAAGACCTGTCGCGGCTGCCGATCCACCGTCGCGCGCGCCGCGGACTGTCGTACCTGCCGCAGGAAGCGTCGATCTTTCGCAAGATGACGGTGTCGCAGAACGTCCGCGCGATCCTCGAACTGCAGGACCTCGATGAGGATGCGCTCTCGAACCGGCTCGACGCGCTGCTCGAAGATCTGTCGATTTCGCACCTTGCAGACGCGCCGGCCGTATCGCTCTCCGGAGGCGAGAGGCGCCGGGTCGAAATAGCGCGTGCGCTTGCGACCCGCCCACGCTTCATCCTGCTGGACGAGCCGTTCGCCGGCGTCGATCCCATCGCGGTGCTCGACATTCAGAAGATCATCGGCTTCCTGAAGGAGCGCGGCATCGGCGTCCTCATCACCGATCACAATGTGCGGGAAACCCTGGGGATCTGCGATCGCGCGTACATCATCAATGAAGGGCGGGTGCTCGCTTCCGGCGCGCCGGGGGAGATTGTTTATAATGAAGACGTCCGAAAAGTTTATCTCGGCGAGCACTTCCGCCTGTAGTGACTCGCGACACCTTGCCTGCGAATGAAGCAGACGCTCCAACTCAAGCTCTCGCAGCATCTGACACTGACGCCGCAGCTGCAGCAGTCGATCCGGCTGCTGCAGTTGTCGACGATCGAGCTCAATGCGGAAGTCGAGCGCATGCTGCAGGAGAATCCTCTGCTCGAACGCGCGGAGGCCGAGGATGAACGTCCGGCGGAAGTGCCTCTCGCCGGTCCGGGGCGCGTCGGCGACGAGCGCACGCACGAGGTCACGCGCGACGACAACGAGATGCGCGGCACCCGCGACGATGCACCTGAAGCGTCGGATTTCGCGGACTACGGCAGCAGCGGCGACGGCGACTGGGGCGGCGGCAACGGGTCGGACGATGACGACTTCCTGCCCCAGCAGATCGCAACCAGCACGCTGCGCGATCATCTGAATGGACAGCTTGCGCTGCTCAATCTGCCGCAGCGGGACCGCAACATCGTGACCGCGCTCATCGACGCGCTCGATGAAGACGGCTATCTCGCCACGCCGCTCGAGGAGATCGCCGAGTTGTTTCCGCCCGAGCTCGAGATCGAGCCCGACGATCTGTCGATCGCGCTCAAATACGTGCAAAGCTTCGAGCCACCCGGCGTGGGCGCGCGCGACTGCGCGGAGTGCCTGACGCTGCAGCTCAAGACGCTGCCTCCGAGCACGCCGTTTCTGGCCGATGCGATGAAGGTCGTCGATGGACACCTCGCGCTGCTCGCCAATCGCGATTTCACGAAGTTGAAGCGCCTGCTGCATACCGACGACGCCGGGGTGCGCGGCGTTCGCGATCTGATACGCAGCCTGAGCCCGCGTCCCGGCGCAGCCTTCTCGAAGGCGGAAGCGAACTACGTCATTCCCGACGTGGTCGTACGCAAGGTGAGGAACCAGTGGGTGGCGTCGCTCAACGAGGCTGCGATGCCCAAGCTGCGCCTCAATCGGATCTATGCCGACATCCTCACGCGCAACCGCGAGAGCTCCAACCAACAGCTCGCGGCGCAATTGCAGGAAGCCAAATGGCTGATCCGCAACGTGCAGCAGCGCTTCGACACGATCCTGCGCGTCGCCAAGGCAATTGTCGAGCGGCAGCGGCGTTTCTTCGAGCACGGCGAAGTTGCGATGCGCCCGATGGTCCTGCGCGAAATCGCCGACATGCTGTCGCTGCACGAATCGACGATCTCGCGCGTGACGACGCAAAAGTACATGCTGACTCCTCGCGGCACGTTCGAGCTCAAGTACTTCTTCGGGAGCCACGTGGCGACGGACACGGGCGGTGCCGCCTCAGCAACAGCCATCCGGGCGCTGATCAAGCAGCTGATTGCCGCGGAGGACGCCAAAACGCCGCTCACCGACAGCAAGATCGCCGACATGCTCGGCGAGCAGGGCATCCTCGTTGCTCGCCGCACGATCGCGAAGTATCGGGAAGC
>JBKPOL010000404.1:0-8655 GCA_046733075.1 Pseudomonadota bacterium
GCGACCTGTCGACGATGTCGCCGCACGCGTAGACGTTCGGGCGCGACGTGCGCTGGTGCCGATCGGCATCGATCAGCCCGGACGCGCCGCGCGCGAGGCGGCCAAGCTGCACAGGAAGTTCGTCGTTCGCAATTGCTCCAAGCGCCGAGTACAGCGTCTGGAACGTGTACGTCTGACCGTTTGCGGTGCGCATTCCCACCAGCATGCGATCCTCGTCGCGGAGGCCGGGAGCGGCAAGCGTGAATAGCGTCACGTCGTCGGTGAAATGACCGATGAATCGCGCCTCGCGCACGCCCTGCTCGCCCGTGCCGATCACCGCCACGCGTTGCCCCTGCACTTCGAAGGCGTCGCAGATAGGGCAATGGCGAACGAGTCCGCGCCTGATGACGTTCGCCAGCTCGGGCAGCACGGGCTCTACGTCAACCACACCCGTCGCGATGACGACAGTGTGCGCGTGCACCTCCTCCTCATCGATCCATGTAACGAACGAGCCACCGTCGGGTTCCTCGAGCGACCCGGCGCGCGCGGCGCAGCGTCGCGCCGTAACGCTCGGCCTGGCTGCGCAACCGGCTGATGAGCTCGTCACCGCCGATGCCCGCCGGAAATCCCGGGCAGTTGTGCGAGCGAGGGATCAGCGACGCGCGACTCAGCCATAGTCGGCAACGATGACGGATCTTCGGAAGCAGGCGAGGTACAAGGCGGCGACCAGTCCTGCGGGGCCGCCGCCGATGATCAGCGCATCAACGAGCATGGCATTTGCGCTTCCTGGATAACGGCAGGACCGACCGAGGACTGTGTCTGATTTGAGCCATGCGGCGCCAGCCGGCCTGGGCGGGGGAGACGGCAGCGATTGACCTGGAATCCGCCTCGCGTCAGGATAACCGTCCCCCGACGTCGGAGGACCGGAGGATTCATGGCTGCTCGTTCGATCGCCTCGCTGCTCGTATCGTTCGGCATGGTATCGATACCCGTCAAGCTCTACGCCGCCACGCAGCCGACCGCGGGCGTCTCGTTCAACCTGCTGCACAAGGCCTGCGGCTCGCGGTTGCGCCAGCAGTATGTCTGCATCAAGGAAGACGTCGTCGTCGAGCGCGCCGACATGGTGAAGGGATATGAATTCTCGAAGGACCAGTATGTCACCTTCACCCCGGAGGAATTGACCGCGCTCGGCGAGAAGGCTACGCAGACGGTCGAGATCGACGAGTTCGTCCCGGCCGACAGCATCGATCCGATCTACTATGACAAGGCCTATTTCCTGGGCCCGGACAAGGGGGGCGCCAAGCCATACGCGCTCCTCGCCGAAAGCATGCGTCAAACGGGCCAGACCGCCGTCGGTCGCTACGCCGCCCGCGGCAAGCAGTACATCGTGCAGTTGCGACCGGTCGAAGGCGGCCTCGTAATGCAACAGCTGCTGTATGCACCCGAGGTCCGTACCATTCGCGACGTCGACATTCCCGAGGCCCCCGTGCGCGATGCCGAGCTCGGGCTTGCGAAGCAGCTCATCTCGCAGATCTCGTCGCAATCCTTCGATCCCTCGAAGTACGAGGACGAGGTGAAGAAACGGATCGAAAGTGCCATAGAGAAGAAAGTGGAAGGCCAGGAGATCGCTGTGTCGCCGAGCGTGCCCGAGACAACGGGCGAGGTGATCGACTTGATGGAAGCGCTGAAGGCAAGTCTTGCCAAGGCGAACACCAAGCGCGCACAGGGCAGGCCGCAAGCCGTCGAAGGGACCACGGAAGCAAAGCCGGCAGCACGCAAGACAACGAAGAACGCAACTGAAGAGCCGGCGCCGCGGCGCAAGGTCAAGCGCGCATGACGCTGTAGTCCAAGGATTCGTGACCGAAGGTTATTCACTGCGCGACGTCGGCAAGCTGCTCGGACTCCCGCGCTCCATTGTTTGCGGATTGATCGATGCGGGGTTCGTTGCCCCGTCGCGCGGGCAACGCGGCGAATACCGCTTCTCGTTCCAGGATCTCGTGGTGCTGCGAGCTGCGCAGGCGCTGGTCGAGGCGAAACTGCCGACAACACGGATATTGCGTTCCCTTCGTCGGCTGCGGGCGCAGATCCCGCCTCGCGTGCCGCTGTCGGGACTTCGGGTGGAAGCAGTCGGTGACGCCGTGGTCGTTCGTGAAGGCGACGCGCAATGGCAGACGCATGACGGGCAGTACGTGCTTCGCTTCCAGGTGGAAGCCCCGGGCGGACGCCTTGCGTTTCTCGACGTTCCCACCGCACCGGCCAGTTCGGATCAAGGGCTGTTCGAGCAGGCTCTCGCGCTCGAACAGGCGAGCCCGACCGCGGCGTGCGAGATCTATCGCCACGCGATTGCAGCGGATCCTCGACATCTCGCGTCCTACACGAATCTCGGTCGCCTGCTCCATGAACGCAACGCGCTCCGCGAAGCGGAGGCGGTCTATCGGGACGGCTTGACGCGATGCGGGCGCGATGCAACGCTACTCTTCAATCTCGCCGTCGTCCTCGAGGATATGCATCATCCGGAGGAAGCCGCGGACATGTACCGGGCAGCGCTGGTTGAAGCGCCCCATCTTTCCGACGCTCACTACAATCTGGCCTTGCTATGCGAGGCTGCCGGCCTCAAGCAGGAGGCGATCCGCCATCTCAGTGCTTACCGCAAGCTGAGCAAGAAGTAGTTCGGGTCGATGAGGTCGACGAGCTTTACAATTGATGTCGCGGGCGAGGCGATTAGCGGGATTTTCGACGTGGGTGCGGCCGGAGCAGCGCCCACGCTGATCTTGGCGCATGGCGCCGGCGGTCACATGCGCGATCGCAACATGCAGAGCCTCACGGGCGAGCTGTGCAGGCGCGGCATGCACGTGGTTCGCTTCAACTTCCCGTACCGCGAGCACAAACGCGCTCGGCCCGATTCGATGCCGTTGCTGATGGACGCAATCGCCGCCGTCGCGTCTCGCGCGCGCGGCGAAATGCAGCCGTCCTCATGGCTGCTGGGGGGCCGCTCGATGGGCGGCCGGGCCGCCTCGATGCTCGTCGCTGCTGGCTTCGCCTGCGACGGGCTGCTGCTGTTCTCCTATCCATTGCATCCAGCAGGCAAGCCGGAAAAGCTGAGGGATGTGCACCTCCTGCGGATCGCGTCCCCTGTCCTGTGCTTCAACGGAACTCGCGACCCGCTTTGTCGTCGCGATCTGATGGACAAGGTTGTGAGCGGCCTATCGGACCAGTGGCAGATGCACTGGCTTGAAGGCGCGGATCATTCGTTCCACGTGCTGAAGTCATCGGGACGAACCGATGCCGACGTGCTGGAAGAGGTTGGCATCACGACGCGAACGTGGGTGGAGGAGTTCGAGTGAAACGGGATCGGGCGACGTGCGTTTTCCTCCTGCCAATCGCGTGGCTAGCCTTGGTGTCAGCAGCGCTGGCCCAGGCATTTCCGAATCACACGGTCAAGATCGAAGCGCCGTACTCGGCTGGCGCAGCGCCGGCAATATTTGCGCGGGTGATCGCAGACAAGCTGGCCACGACGTGGTCACAGCCGGTGGTGGTCGAGCCGCGACCCGGCGGAAGCGGGTTCGTGGCTCTGGAGGCCGTCAAGAAGGCACCGCCCGATGGCCACGAGCTCGTGGTCGTGAGCAATGCACATGTCGCCATCAATCCATGGCTCTACAAGCAGTTGCCCTACAACGCCGACAAGGACTTCGCGCCGGTCGCGCTGTTGTACCGAACGCCGTTCTTTCTTGTTGTCGCCGCTGATGGGCCTTATCGGACGGTACCGGCGCTGATCGCGGCTGCGAAAGCAACGCCTGAAGCCGTATCCTACGGTTCGTCGTACGTCGGAAGCCCGTCTCACCTCGGCAGCGCCGAGTTCGAGTACCTCACCGGCACGAAGATGATTCACGTGCCTTACAAGGATCAATCGCAGATGTACGTAGCGATTGCGAACGGCGATGTGGGCTGGGCATTCTCGACGCTGGGCTCGGCACTTGCGCTGGTGAAGTCCGGTCGGCTGAAGCTCGTCGCAGTTGCCGCGAAGCATCGGCTGGCGTCGCTGCCCGACGTGCCGACGCTTGCGGAGGCAGGAGGTCCCGACATGGTCGTCGATTCGTGGCTCGCTGTAATGGCGCCGCGCGGCACGCCACCAGCGGTCATCGACAAGATCAATGCAGATGTAAACCGCGCGCTCGGTGAACCCGACGTGCAGGAGAATCTCAAGACGTTCGGATTCGAGGCGGCATCCGGGACGCCAGCACAGCTCGGGGCGTTCATCGTCGACGAGTCGAAGCGCTTTGCGGAACTGGTCAAGCGGACCGGCGCGAAGGCCGATTGACTTAGTCGACTCCGCGCTTCGTGCGAGAGGGCGCGCATGCCGATGATCGTTCGTCGAGCCGATCCCGGACAACGTAGGATACGCGGGACGTGAGTTAGCCGCCGATCGGACGCGCCTCGGCTACCGCTGCGTAGTATTCCCACGCACGCTCGACGATCGGCGAGCTCAACTGGTCACGCAACCGCTCTGCTTCTTCTCGTGTGTACGCTCGGATGCGGCTAGGATCGCCGCCTGCGGCACTCAGCATTCGCAACTGCAATGCCGCGCTCTCTTCGAGAAAGCAGGCCGCAACCGTCGCCGTGCGCACGTCACCCGCTACCGTGGTGATGCCGTGACCGCGCATCATGACGGCGAATTTGTCTCCAAGACGTTCGGCGAGACTGTTGCCGAGCTCGCGCGTGCGAATCAGCCCGACGGTGTCGTACTCGGCGACGCCGTCGACGAACCCTCCACCCTGGTTGTGAACGATGCGGTGGGGCTGTCCGATCTGCGTCAAAGCAACGCAAGCTGGGGGATGCGCGTGAACGACACACCCGAGCTCGGGACGAGCCGCGTAGGCACGTGCGTGGATCCAGAACTCGCTGTTGGGTGTACCTGCGCCCGACGCCAAGTTGCCATCGAAATCGAGTATCAGGAGCCCGTCCGGATCGGTAAAACCGGGTGACCTGCGCCTCGGCAACAGGAAGCGGGACGTACCCGGAATTCGGGCGCTGACATGACCGAACGCATTCGATAAGCCAACTCGCTCGATGATGCGATTCGCGATGGCGACGTCCCGTCTTAGACGCGCTTCGGTTTCCATGTTGCAGTCAGACGGGCCAAAGCATGCGTTTGCAGCAGGCGATCTGCCGGATTCGAGCCGGCATCGAGCGCGATCACAAGTCCGAGGGCTGGGGTCCGTCGTAACCTTCGACCACCTGCAGATCGCCGTTTGACGCACCCTGCCGGAAGGCCAGAGCCTCCGCGTATTCCGGAGACCGGTAGCAGGCGACCGCGGTCTCGTAGTCCTTGAATTCGATGACGACAGTGCGAGCGCGCACCTTGCCTTCCATCGTCTCGCCGGGCCCACCGCGCACGAGGAATCGAGCGCCGTACTTCTTGAACGCTTTCGCGTTTGCGGCAACGTACGCTTTGTATGCCTCCGGGTCGGTGACGTCGACGTGAACTACCCAATAGCCTTTTTTTGCCATGCCAACCTCCTCTGGTTCGATCCCTTCGGGGACCTCGAGCGCTGCAGCGGTGTCCCGAACGCCGTTGCGCAAGGACGTAGGGTATCAACCTACAGCCGATTCAGCAGCTACCGACTTGAGAGAACGATGGAGGAAACGTTCTGATGCGGGTGCGGACGTCGTGTCCGCTCGAGGAGCTCGTGATGAATCGAGACCAGGTCAAAGGAACGGCGAAGGACATTGCAGGCAAGGTGCAACGGAAGATCGGGGAAGCGACCGGAGATACCGAGCAGCAAATCAAAGGTGGCGCAAAGCAAGTCGAAGGCAAGGTTCAGAAGGGCGTCGGCAACGCACAGCAGTCAGCCGAAAACGCGAACAAGGGCAAGGTATAGCTCGATGCCGTCCCGGCCGGTCCACTTGCCGGTGGACCGTCGGGCACGGCGCGACGAATCGCGGCGCGCCGATACGCAAGTTCCGTGGAACAGCGAGTCGACGGCGGGTTAATACGCTGGCTTCAGCAAGCCCTCGATCACGTGATGCTGGACGACCGGCTCCAACTCGTCCACGAGGCGGAACGTCAAGTGGTCCCTCACGCGGGCTGGTAACCTTTGCGCATACGCGCGCGTGATTTGCAGGTCGTGGTGGTTGGCGTTCGTCGCGTCCGGCGCATCGACGCCGATAACGAGCACGGGTCGCGCTTCGCTCGAGCGATTGGCAGTCCCGCGATGGATCGTCAAGGCGGAACGCGCCGAAATATCGCCCATCTGCGGAATTCGCTCGACCCTGCGCTCCTCGTACCTCGGCCACAGCTCGCGTGGCGGAAACATGCCCTTCGGATACAAGCTGAGGTCGTCCCATTGTGTACCGAGCGCGATCTCGAGTGGCCCCATCTTGCGCACTGTGTCGACGGCGGTCAGATTGAAAGCCAGCGAGTTGAGCCGTCGGCCGCGCAGCGTCGCTTCGGGCGCCGGAAAGTCGCGGTGCCAGGGCTGGTCGGCTGCTCCCGGAAACGGGATGTCGAAGCCGAGCTCGACGATCCGGTAGTCGGGTCCAAGGACCGCTTCGCATACCGCGACGAACCATGGGTGCGTCGACATGTCGATGAAGCCGCGCACGCGCTCGGGATGGACCTCGACGTAGTAGCGCTCCGGCCCGCGCGGCAACGCGCCGCCCGGGATGCGACGCGCTTGTTCGAAAAGGATGTCGATGTCCTCGCGCATCCGCACCACCCACGCGCGATCGAAGGCGCCCTTGAGGCCGATGATGCCGTCGCCGTACAACCCTCCCATGATTGCGGCGACGTCCCAATGCGCACCCGCATCGCTGCTCATCGTTGCTCCCCGCTCAATCCCGACGCGAATTTTGGAGGGCGGCGACATCGAAACGTTCCGGCGATCGTCGCGGAGCACGTAATGGCCGCGCGTGGCCATTGTCAGTCAGGAACATCGTGAGCTGGACTCGGCGCATGCCGAAGCGCCCGAGCGTTATGATGGGACAGTTCAGCCGCGACGCGGTTTATATACCCTGAACCAACCCTAATACGCTATTCGCCTACCGCGGTGTCACCACAGTAAAGGCCGACAACCAACACCCCAGCAGTCAACGACCTTGCCTTTGCTCCAAAGCCGCGAGCACCTGGTTCACGAGATCGTCGTGACCCGCCGGTAGCTCACCGCCGGGTGTCATCCGGTCCACGACGTTTGGAAGTGTTTGCGCGAGCTGTCCCGCCGCTTCGTCTCTCGACATGCCGAGTTGCGCCGCGATCTGGCCCAGTTGACCATGTCCGAAGATCTGCGACAGCGCACCTGGATCGATCGATTGGTTCTGCCCAGTACCAACCCACGACTGCGCCTGATCACCGTACCCCGCCTGCTGGAACTTGCCGAGCACGCCTTGAAGACCCCCGTTCTGCTGCAATAGTTGCAGCGCTATCTGCAGCAGCGGGTTCGCACCCTGCGCCCCCATCCTCATGCCGCCCGTCGCTCCACTCGATCCGCCGAGCAAGTTACCGAGAATTCCATCGAGCAATCCCATGCGGTCCTCCGTCGAAGGTGAATCCGACCGTGAAGTATATGCGCATCGAAGCGCCGCGGTTACACCCTCGCCTCCGACGATGCCGCATCTCGAACGGCCGCCGGCAATCGACTCTGTTGCGGGTTTCCTGGCGTGATCGTCCCATTGACCTCTTGCATCGGACCCTTGATGGAGAAGCGTACGTTCGACGACTTCGCTCCACGGCGTTGACGTGCCCTTCGCGCGACACGCTCGAGCTTTCCCTCAGCGCCGCGATACTCGATCGAAAAGCTTCTTCCATCAATTGCGCCGAGATCGCGCAACCCTCGACGGAGTGCTCGACGTAAGGTTCTCGATCGGGTCCCCGACAAAACCGACACGCGGGATTTGCGCTCACCGCTGCGCGGGCGGCTTCCTAGCCTTACGTAGCAACGAACGCGACGCAACTCCGCAGAGCCGACATGTGATCGCCCTTCGGCACGAGTGCAGCGCCATGAGACCTGGGCGTCGATGTCGTTGGGTGCGGCGGCCTCCTCTGCAACGCGCGTCATCTCGAGCGCTTCTTCATCGCGGCCTTGCTCACGCACCGCACGTGCGAGCATCGCTCTCGCGGACGAGATGAAAAAGGTCTCACCCATTTTCGCCAGCGCATCGCATTCGCGTTCGTGCAGTGGAAATGCCTGATTGGTCAAGTTCATCGCGGAAGCGAGCCGCTGCGCGGCACGTCGCCGACCACGTTCTTCACCTTAGCGAATGCGAGTTTGGTCGGGTCGTCTACGGTAACGCCGCAACCTTCGTTTGCCATGTCGCGCAGCGGCCAGAACGTGATGCCATCGCCGTATGCAAGGCAACGTCCGCGCACGACACGCGCTGAAGCGCCCGCGCGAGCGATCACCTCTTGTGCCAGGCGAGACTTGTCGATCCCGGCCTCGCTAATCAGCGTGACGAGCCGTGCAGAATGAGTCTCGCGAACTTCCTGCAGCACCCGATCGATTGCCGTCAATTCCGCGTCGCGGCACCATGGGCATGTCATGACGACGCGCCGTGCCGTCGTACCCAATCACCGATAGCAATCGATACGCAGCGACCGCCTCGCGCCGCCCTTAAGCTTAAGTGGCTCAACCTCCTCAACCTTCACCGCATCACAAACCAGACGCCATGTGGCCTCTCCGATGT
>JBKPOL010000405.1:0-7617 GCA_046733075.1 Pseudomonadota bacterium
ACCTGGACGAGCAGGATGCCCGCGCACACGATCACGCCGTTCAACGCGAAGCGCAGCAGCGGCGCGGTGGTGAGCGCGCGCCCGTAGTTCTCGCCCCCGCTGAAGCGCTTCGGCCACAAGCTGAAGTCGACGGCGAAGATCTCCGACGGCGACTTGATCGACGTGATGAGCATCCACACGAACGGCAGCAGGATGAAGACGGCGCCGGCGATCAGGATCGCATGCACGACGAGGAGCGACAGCGTACGCCGCAGCAACGCCGTGAGCGGCGTGATCGGACGCGCTCCGGTTTGCGTCTGCACTGCCGTCGGCGTGGCCATCGCGTGTCAGTAGTGGACCCGGCGCTCGAGCACGAGCGTCTGGGCGATCGAGAACACCAGGACGAACGCCAGGAAGATGAGCGTGAGCGCGGCGGCATAGCCCATGTGGAAGTACTGATAGCCCTCCAGGTAGATTGCGTAGAGCAGCACTTCCGACGATCCCATCGGGCCGCCGCGGGTCATGACGGCAACCGTGTCGAAGACCTTGAATGCGGTAATGGACGTTGTCACGATGACGAACATCGTCGTCGGACCGAGCAGTGGCCAGGTGATCGTGAGGAACCGGTCGATGCCGCTGCGGCAGCCGTCGATCTCCGCGGCCTCATAGAGATCGCGGGGGATCGCGGAGAGGCCGGCCAGGAACAGCACCATGTTGAAGCCGACGAGCTGCCAGATGCCGATGGCCGCGAGCGTGGGAAGCACATACGCGGGCTCGCTCAGGAAAGGTATTTCGGCGAAGCCCATTGCACGCAGCACGCCGTTCACCGGTCCGAGGCGCGGGTGCAGGATGAACTGCCATACCGTCGCCATCGCGATCAGCGTGGAGGTCACCGGCAGGAAATAAACCACCTCGTAGAACGAGCGCGTGCGCTTGCGTCGATGCAGCAGCACGGCGATCAGCAATCCGAGGCCGACCGAACCGGGCAGCACGATCGCGACATACACGAACGTGTTCGCGAGCGAGCGGCGAAATACGGGATCGACGAGCGCTTTGCGAAAATTGTCGAGACCGAGGAAATGGCTGTCGAGCGCGCCAAGCTCGAAGTCGGTAAAGCTCAGATAGAGCAGCACGACGAGCGGCACCAGGTTCGTCAGGACCAGGAGCAGGAACGCCGGAAAGGCGAACGCGGACCCCGCAACGCTTTCGATCAGCCGCTGCCGATTGCGGGCCGGTGCAACCACATGCGGAAGCGTCGCGGCGACGGCCATCGTCACACGGCCCGAGCGTAGGGTTGCGGAGACGTGCTCGCCGGATTCACGTCGGCATCGACGACGCGCGTTCCGTCCGCATCGAACACGTGACATGCCGCGGGTGCGAAGAGCAGCGTCAGGTTCCGTGCCGCGTCGACCAGCGATTCGGGATCGCCCGACGTCGAGCACGTGATCGTCCCCGAGGCGGGGCCCATCAGGTCGACGTGCAGGATGTGCTCCGCACCGAGGTTTTCGCTGCGCCGCAGCCGTCCGTGCAGCGCGTGCAATCCAGTTCGCATTGTCCCGAACGGCGCGGGTGTCACCGCCTCGGGTCGGACGCCGAGCGTCAGCTCCGAACCGATCGGACGCGACACGTGAATCGGCAGTTCCGCGCCGAACAGCTCGACGCTGCCGCTTGCGCTCGTTCTTGCCGGCATGAGATTGATGGCCGGCGTGCCAATGAATTGCGCGACCCTCAGGTTCGCGGGGCGCGCGTACAAATCGTGCGGTCGCCCGAGCTGGAGGATCGTTCCGTTGTCCATCATCGCCACGCGGTCCGACATCGTCATCGCCTCGACCTGGTCGTGCGTGACGTAGATGAAGGTCGCCCCAAGCCGCGCATGCAATTCCGCGAGCTCGGTCCGCATGTGCACGCGCAGCTTGGCGTCGAGGTTCGATAGCGGCTCGTCCATCAGGAACGCCGCGGGCTGCCGCACCATCGCGCGGCCGAGCGCGACGCGCTGCCGCTGTCCACCCGAAAGCTGCGACGGACGCCGGTCGAGCAGCGCTTCGATCTGCAACTGTCGTGCGATCGCGTGCACTTCGCGCGAGATGTCCGTCATCATGCGGCGGCGTCGCATCGACAGTAGGCGCAATACGGGCAGGCGCTCGAACAGCCGAAGCCGCGACATGACGAGCGGCAACGCCATGTTGGCGAAAACGCGCATGTGCGGGTACAGCGCATAGCTCTGGAACACCATCGCGACATGCCGCTCGTGCGGCCGCAGATGATCTACGGATGTCCCGCCGATCTCCACCGAGCCGGACGTTTGCGGCTCCAGGCCGGCGATGATCCGGATCAGCGTCGACTTGCCGCAACCCGACGCACCCACGAGCGTCAGGAATTCGCCGTCGGCGACATCGAGGTCGATGCCGGAGAGAACAGGCGTTCCCCCGAACGACTTGCTGATCGACCTGAGCGCGACGCTGGCCATGAAAAGGAACGTTCGTAGTGCTTATTGCTACGCCGCCGTGCGCGGTGGATAGACCTCGTGCAGCACGTCGTCGATCCAGAATTCGCTGAGCCCCGGTATGCGAACCATGTCGATCGACACGTCGGCGCCGTCGAATCCGTACACAACGGCGCCGAGCCACTTCTCGCCCGGAAGCTCCGGCTGGTTCGCCGGTCCGACGAGAAAGCCCGACGATGGACCCCACACGTAACGACATCCGTCAACCTCGCGCAGATGCCATTTGTGCAGATGGCCGGTGGCGATCAGTGCGACATCGTGGCGACGCACGAGGTCGAGCATTTGCGCACGCGGCCGGGGCTTGATGGTCCAGTAGCCGCGATCGCCTTCGTCGGGATCGTCGATGAAGAACGGGCGATGCGTGAACCACGCAATGCGGCGGCCGCCGGCGTCGGCGAGCGCGCGCCGAAGCCAGTCGAGTTGCCGCGTCTCTTCGTCGCTGTCGCTGCCGAACAGCATCGAGTCGAGACCGATCAGCCGCCACTGCTCCACATCACGGCACCACCAATCGTGGCCGAAGTTGCGACGCCAGCCGGCAAGGCGCTCGGCATTGACCGGTTGATGCCGGTTGCCCGCCTCGCCCACGTCGTGGTTGCCCGGAACGGCCAAGACGGGAGCATCGAGCGCGCGCATGAAATCGGCACCCGCGCGGAGATCGGATTCAACGTCGGCGCCGTCGACGGTCAGGTCTCCGGTGTGAATGACGAGATCGGCCCGCTGCTTTCGCACCCAATCACGAAGCGGCGGCCAGTTCGCCGTGAACTGTGTCTTCGTCGGGCTCAGGTGCGTGTCGGAAATTTGCACGACCCGGGTCATCGCTCACTCCCTCGCATGGTCAGACTTGGCGGCTGCGCGCGCTCGTCGTGGGAACGAAGAGCGGCCTTGCGCTCGAGACTGCAAACAGTCGGGTTCGTCCACATGAACGCCCGCTGCTGGCGCATCAGCCATGCTACGTCAGGTCGCATCGCGTGCGAGCTTCGCTGCGGCGCCGGCCGTTGTCTCGTCGCATACGAGCACCGAACCATACCCCCCACGCAGCACTGCGGCGATTGCCCGGACCTTGTGCTTTCCGCCGGCGGCGAACACGACGGTGCGAACGTTTGGCAGATCGCGGAGGGGCAGTGCGATGGCGCGGCGGTTGAGCGGATGATCCACGGGCCGGCCGCGCTCGTCGATGAATTGGCCGACGACGTCGCACACGGCGCCTGCGTCACGCAGCTCGCGAATCGAGACGTCTTCCGGCAGTCCGTAGCGTACGAGCATCGAGCGCCGGGTCACGTCGCCGATGCTCAGTACCGCGAGCTCGTTCATCTCGATCCGCCGGAACGCTTCGCGAAACACGTCCTGTCCGATGATCGTATCGCGTGATTCGGCGCTTCCGGCGTAGATCGGCGCGGCGAGGTACTGACACTGCGAATTGAGGCGCCGGGCGAGCTCGCTCACGATGTCGAACGTGTTGATCTCGAGTCCGCGCGTGAGACCGCCCATCATCGAGTTCACGCAGAGATCGGGATAGCGGCCGGCGCGCATATGGCGGACCGTCTCGCGCAGCGTGCGGCCCCAGCCGATGCCGAAGCCGCGAATCGGGTTGTTCTCGAGATAGTGGGAAACGAACCCGGCCGCCGCACGTCCGAGCATGATGGGAATCTGGGCTTCGTCCTCAGGTGTCGGAACGATAACCGCGGAATCAAGCTTGAAATCGCGGATCAGCGCCTGCTCGAGGGCCACGCAGCTCGCGAGCTCGGAATTGAGGGTGATTCCGACGAGACCGTTGCGTCGCGCATCGCCGAGGATGCGGTTGATCCGCAGACGTGTGGTGCCGAGCTTGCGCGCCACTTCCGCCTGCGTCAGGCCCTCGATGAAGTAGAGCCACGCAGCGCGGACTTCCGTCTGCTGCTCGGGAACCGTAAGGCTCGGTAGCGCTTGCCGCTGCATCGACGCGTGCTCGGTCGCTCTTCCCGAAGAAGGGCTCGGGCATAGGTTAATGCGCTACGTTTTCAAGTGCAAGCGCACCTATACATTTGTATGGGCCCGGCCGAGCGCGTCCGACGGGGAACGAACCGGTGACAAAAAAAGCGCCCGCGGGATGCGGGCGCCGAAATACATTAGGGCCAGTGCCCGGGATCAGAACGGAATGTCGTCGTCGAAGTCGTCGACGTTCTTTTTACCGCCGCCCTTGCCGGCGGAAGCCGGTGCCGATGCGCCGCCACTTTCACGGCGCGCGCTGCCGCCACCGACGGTCGACGGAAAATCGGCATCGCCACCGCTGCTGTCCCGGCTTCCGCCGATCAGCTGCATCCGATCCGCGACGATCTCGGTGGAATACTTTTCGACGCCGTCCTTGTCCGTGTATTTGCGTGTCTGGAGCCGCCCCTCGATGTAGACGGAGCGGCCCTTCTTCAGATATTCGCCGGCAACTTCGGCCTGGCGCCCGAATAGCACGACGCGGTGCCATTCGGTGCGCTCCTGCTTCTCGCCGCTCTTGTCTTTCCACTGCTCGCTCGTCGCGATATTCAGGTTGGTGACCGCATCGCCGCCCGTGGTATAGCGCGTCTCGGGATCACGGCCGAGATTGCCGAGCAGGATGACCTTGTTGACGGAAGCCATGTCGTTTCCTCGAGGCGAAAGGATTTGATCGAGGCCGGTATCGTCCCCATCTATGAGCATTGCGCCGGCAGCACGACTGCGCTGCGCGAACCGTTGCGAGAGAACGTGGGGGTTGGGGCGGACTCGCGATTGGCAATATACTAGCAGGTTGCCCTTCGCGCCTTCGGCTGTGCGGACTACCTCCCTCCGCCGATTGCGCACTTGTACAGAAAGCGCATGGACGAGATCCGCATCCGCGGCGCACGCACGCACAACCTCAAGAACTTAAGTCTTGATCTTCCCCGCCACCGGCTGATCGTCATCACGGGACTTTCGGGCTCGGGCAAGAGCTCGCTCGCGTTCGACACGCTTTACGCCGAAGGACAGCGGCGCTATGTCGAGTCGCTGTCCGCGTACGCCCGTCAGTTCCTGCAGTTGATGGAGAAGCCGGACGTCGACCTGATCGAAGGCCTTTCGCCCGCGATCTCGATCGAGCAGAAGGCGACGTCGCACAACCCGCGCTCGACCGTCGGCACCGTCACCGAGATCCACGATTACCTGCGGCTGCTGTTCGCGCGCGTCGGCGATCCGTACTGCATCAATCATCCCGAACAGAAGCTGTCGTCGATGACTGTTTCACAGATGGTCGACGCTACGCTTGAGATGCGCAATGACGGTGAGGAAGATCCGCGCCTGATGATCCTGTCGCCGGCCGTCGTCAATCGCAAGGGTGAGCAACTCGACCTCCTTGCGGAGCTTCGTGCCAAAGGGTTCGTGCGCGTTCGTGTCGACGGCACCGTGTACGAAATCGACGCCGTGCCCAAGCTGGCCAAGACGACCAAGCACACGGTCGAGGTTGTCGTCGATCGATTGCGCGTGCGCGAGGAGTTCAAGCAGCGCCTGGCCGAGTCGTACGAGACGGCGCTTCGCCACGGCGATGGCCGGGCGATTGCCGTCGAAATGGATACGGGGCGGGAGCACCTGTTCTCCGCGAAGTTCGCGTGCCCGATCTGCAACTATTCGCTGTCCGAGCTGGAGCCGCGTCTCTTTTCGTTCAACAATCCGGTCGGGGCGTGCCCGCGGTGTGACGGCCTGGGGTCGATCACGTTCTTCGATCCAAAGCGCGTCGTCGCCTTCCCACAGCTCTCGCTCGCGTCCGGCGCGATCAAAGGCTGGGATCGTCGCAACCAGTTCTACTTCCAGCTGCTGCAAAGCCTTGCGAAGCACGTCGGCTTCGATGTCGACCGTCCGTTCAACAAGCTTCCCGAGCGGGTTCAGAACGTCGTGCTGTACGGGTCGGGCGACGAGAAGATCGCGTTCACGTATCTCACCGATCGCGGGCGCGCGGTAACGCGCGAGCACGCGTTCGAGGGCATCGTGCCGAACCTCGAGCGGCGCTATCGCGAAACCGACAGCGTAATGGTGCGCGAAGAGCTGGCGAAGTACCTGAACAACAAGCCGTGCCCCGAATGTGACGGCACGCGTCTGCGGCGCGAGGCGCGCAACGTCAAGGTCGGCAGAGACGACGACGCCCGACCGATCTACGAAATCTCCGGCTGGCCGCTCAAGGAGGCGATGCAATATTTCTCACGCATGTCACTTGATGGACACAAGGCCGCGATCGCCGACCGGATCGTCAAGGAGATCGTGTCGAGGCTCAATTTCCTCAACAACGTGGGTCTCGACTATCTGTCGCTCGATCGATCGGCCGAAACGCTGTCCGGGGGCGAGGCGCAGCGGATTCGCCTCGCATCGCAGATCGGCTCTGGATTGACGGGTGTGATGTACGTGCTTGACGAGCCCTCGATCGGCCTGCATCAGCGGGACAACGACCGCCTGCTCGCGACGCTCAAGCATCTGCGTGACCTCGGCAACAGCGTGATCGTCGTCGAGCACGATCATGACGCAATCATGACGGCGGATCACGTCGTCGACATGGGACCGGGCGCGGGCGAGCATGGCGGGCAGGTGGTCGCACAGGGCACGCCCGAGGACATCCGGCGCGCGCCGCACTCGCTCACCGGTCAATATCTCGCCGGGCACCGCCAGATTCCGATTCCGCAGCGGCGAAGCGCGATCGATCGGGAACGGATGCTCACGGTTACCGGCGCGACCGGCAACAACCTGCACGACGTGACGCTGGAGCTTCCGGTGGGTCTGTTCGTGTGCGTTACCGGTGTTTCAGGGTCGGGAAAATCGACGCTCATCAACGACACGCTTTATCACGCCGTGTCTCGTCATCTGTATGACAGCGCGGATGAGCCCGCACCCTATCGCGAGATCGACGGCCTCGAGCACTTCGACAAGGTTATCAGCGTCGACCAGAGTCCGATTGGACGTACGCCGCGATCGAACCCTGCGACGTACACGGGACTGTTCACGCCGATCCGCGAGCTCTTCTCGCAGGCGAAGGAAGCACGCGAGCGAGGCTACGGCCCAGGTCGCTTCTCGTTCAACGTGAAGGGCGGACGCTGCGAAGCGTGCGAGGGCGACGGGCTGATCAAGGTCGAGATGCACTTCCTGCCGGACGTGTACGTGCCGTGCGACGT
>JBKPOL010000406.1:0-4995 GCA_046733075.1 Pseudomonadota bacterium
CGGCTTGTCCGGGAAAATACGAATCCAGATGCGCCCGCCACGCTTGATGTGACGCGTCATCGCGCGCCGCGCCGCCTCGATCTGCCGCGACGTCAGGCGGCCACGATCGGTTGCCTTGAGGCCGTACTCGCCGAAGCTGACCTTGTTGCCGACGGTCGCCACGCCCTTGTTGCGGCCCTTCTGCTCCTTGCGGTATTTCCTTCTAGCTGGCTGCAGCATTCTTCGCTCCTGGTCCCGCGCCCGCAGGCAATTCGCGCGGCGTGCGCCGCGGGCGCTTCGTCGCTTCGGGTGCCGGTGCCGGCGCCTGCGCGGGTTCCGCGTTGTGCGCCATCACTTCGCCCTTGAACACCCAGACCTTGATGCCGATGACGCCGTACGTCGTGTGCGCCTCGGAAAAGCCGTAGTCGATGTCCGCGCGCAGCGTATGCAGCGGCACACGGCCCTCGCGGTACCACTCGCGACGCGCGATTTCGACGCCGTTCAGGCGCCCCGAGCTCATTACCTTGATTCCTTGCGCGCCGAGCCGCATCGCGTTCTGCATCGCCCGCTTCATCGCGCGGCGGAACATGATCCGCTTCTCGAGCTGCTGCGCGATAGAGTCCGCGATCAGTTGCGCATCGATTTCGGGCTTGCGGATTTCCTCGATGTTGAGGCCGACGTCGCTTCCCATCATTTTTCGCAGGTCACCGCGCAACGTTTCGATGTCCTCACCCTTCTTGCCGATGACGACGCCGGGACGTGCGCTGTGAATCGTGATGCGCGCGTTCTTGGCCGGGCGCTCGATCGTCACCTTGGCGACCGACGCATGCGCGAGCTTCTTCTTCAGATACTCGCGCACCTTCAGATCCTCGGCGAGCGTCGGACCGTAATGCTTCTTGTTGGCGAACCACTTCGAGCCCCAGTTGCGGTTGACCGCGAGGCGGAAGCCGGTCGGATGAATCTTCTGTCCCATGTCGTTTCCTATTTCCCGTCGCCGACGACGACGCGGATGTGGCAGCTCTGCTTGCCGATGGTGTTGCCGCGGCCCTTGGCACGAGCCGTGAAGCGACGCAGCGTATCCGCCTTGTCGACATAGATCGTCGTCACCTTGAGCTCGTCGATGTCGGCCCCCTCGTTGTGCTCCGCATTGGCAATCGCCGATTCGAGCACCTTCTTGATGATGCGCGCGCCCTTCTTCGGGCTGAACGTGAGAATGTTCAGCGCGCGATCGACGGGCAGTCCGCGGATCGCATCAGCGACGACCCGGCCTTTCTGGGCCGACAGGCGTACACCGCGCAGCGTGGCAGTGGTTTGCATCATGACCTCACTTGCGCTTCGGTGCCGCGCTGGGCGCGGCAACCTTCTTGTCCGACGAGTGACCCTTGAACGTGCGAGTCAGGGCAAATTCGCCAAGCTTGTGTCCGACCATGTTCTCGGACACATACACGGGAATGTGCTGCTTGCCATTGTGCACGGCGATGGTGAGGCCGACGAATTCCGGCGTGATTGTCGAGCGCCGCGACCAGGTCTTGATCGGCTTCTTGTCGTTTACCGCGCGCGCTGCATCGACCTTCTTCAACAGATGGTCGTCGACGAACGGGCCCTTCTTGATTGAGCGTGCCATCTTCGATTAACCCTTGGTTGCGTGCCGCCGGCGCACGATCATCGCGTCAGTGCGCTTGTTCTTGCGCGTCTTGTAGCCCTTGGCCGGCGTACCCCACGGCGACATCGGGTGATGCCATCCGCCGCCGCCGTTGGTGCGGCCACCCATCGGGTGGTCGACGGGATTCATCGAAATGCCGCGCACCGTGGGACGTTTGCCGCGCCAGCGGTTTGCACCCGCCTTGCCGATCGAGCGCAGGCTGTGCTCTTCGTTGCCGACTTCGCCGATCGTCGCGCGACAGTCGACGTGCACCTTGCGGATTTCACCCGAGCGCAGGCGAACCTGAGCATAGACGCCTTCGCGCGCAAGCAACTGTACGCCCGCGCCGGCGGAGCGCGCCATCTGCGCACCCTTGCCCGGCTGCATCTCGATGCAGTGAATCGTCGTGCCGACAGGAATGTTGCGCAGCGGCAGTGTGTTCCCCGGCTTGATCGACGCTTCGGCACCGGACATCAGTTGAGTGCCTTCACCGACGCCGCGCGGCGCGATGATGTAGCGACGCTCGCCGTCGGCGTAAAGCAGCAGCGCGATGTTCGCGCTGCGGTTCGGGTCGTACTCGAGGCGCTCGACCTTGGCCGGGATGCCGTCCTTGTTCCGCTTGAAGTCGACGATCCGGTAGTGCTGCTTGTGACCGCCGCCCTTGTGGCGAATCGTGATGTGACCGTTGTTGTTGCGTCCCGAACCGCGCTTCTGGCTTTCGACGAGCGACGCGACCGGCGCGCCCTTGTGCAAGGTGGCGTTGACGACCTTGACGAGCGAGCGGCGGCCGTTCGAAGTGGGTTTGACTTTGACCAATGCCATGGCTTAGGCCTCAGCGGCGAAGTTGATTTCCTGGCCCGGCTTCAGGCTGACATAAGCCTTCTTCCAGTTGCGGCGCCGACCGCGGTGGGCGCCGAAGCGCTTCTGCTTGCCCTTGACGTTCGCGATCTGCACCGATTCGACCTCGACCTTGAACATCATTTCGACCGCCGCCTTTACTTCGGGCTTCGTCGCGTTTTGCATTACGCGAAAGATCACCTGCTCGTACTTGTCGGCGATGAACGTTCCCTTTTCCGACACAACTGGCGCGAGCAGCACCGTCATCAGGCGCTCCGGGTTGTACTTGACGGGAGGGTTGTTGGCTGCGGCATTCATGACTCGGCCTCTTTATGGGATCTCAACGTGTCACTACCGGCGAGTCGGCCTCCTGGCACTCGCGCGGCGCCGGCCCTTCGGGTCTCGGCTGCGCCCGCCGTGCTCATGACAACAACTCCTCGAATTGAGTTACGGCGCCCTTCGTCAGCAGCACGTGATTGAATCGAACGAGGCTCATCGGATCGACTTCGCGTGTCTCGAGCACCAGCACGTGCGAAAGGTTGCGCGACGACAGGAACAGGTTCTCGTCGAGCTTTTCGGTCACAACGAGCACCGTGCCGCCCAGTCCATAGCCCTTGATCTTCTGCGCGAAGGGCTTGGTCTTCGGCGTATCGAGCGCAAGCGCGTCGATCACCGAGAGGCGGTTCTCCCGGACAAGCTGCGACAGGATCGACGCAATCCCGGCGCGGTACATCTTGCGGTTGACCTTCTGCGAGAAATTCTCGTCGGGGGACGAGGGAAAGATCTTGCCGCCGCCGCGCCACAACGGACTGTTGGCCTGGCCCGCACGAGCACGGCCGGTGCCCTTCTGTTGCCAGGGTTTGCGGTGCGACTTGTTGATCTCGCTGCGGCCCTTCTGGGCACGCGTGCCGCTCCGCGCATTCGCCTGGTATGCGGTAACGAGCTGATGGATGAGCGCTTCGTTGTAGTCGTGCCCGAAGAGCGCATCCGACGCTGCGACGGTCGAGGCCTTCTGGCCCTTGTCATCAATGAGATTGAGATCCATCGTCAGGCCCCCTTCTGCGCCGGCGTCTTGGCCGAAGCACGCACGACGATGTGGCCGCCATCCGCGCCGGGTACCGATCCCTTGACGAGCAGCAAGCCACGCTCCTTGTCCACGCGTACGACGGGCAGCGTCTGCACGGTGCGCGTCACGTTGCCGTACTGACCGGCCATCCGCTTGCCGGGAAACACCCGGCCCGGGTCCTGCGCCATCGAGATGGAGCCTGGCGTGTTGTGCGAGCGCGAATTACCGTGCGATGCGCGGTTGCTGCTGAAGTTGTGCCGGGTGATCACGCCGGAGAAGCCGCGACCTTTCGTTGTTCCGGTCACGTCGACGAGCTGGCCGACGGCAAACGTCTCGACGCCCACAACATCGCCGGGCTTGAAGTTGGCAATCTCGTCCGTTGCAACCTCGAACTCCTTCAGCACTTCTCCTGCCTCGACACCCGCCTTCGCCAGATGTCCCGCCATGGGCTTGGACACACGCGACGCGCGGCGCTTGCCGTACGTGACCTGTACGGCCGCGTAGCCATCGGTGTCCGGTGTTTTGACCTGCGTGACGCGGTTACCGGCCACGTCGAGCACGGTGACCGGGATCGCACTGCCGTCGTCGGCGAAGACACGCGTCATGCCGACCTTGCGACCTACCAATCCTAGACTCATGTCCATCTCTCTATTTGAATTTGCCGGATTGCTCCGGTGCCGGCTGCAATTGGCCGGCTGAATTCCTTGCTCTTGCCGCGTCGGAGTTATGGGCTTCGCCCGAACTTCGACGTTAACTCTTGCGCGAAAAGTAGGCCTTCACTTTCGCGGTCGTTTATTGCAGCTTGATCTCAACGTCGACACCGGCCGGCAGATCGAGCTTCATCAACTGGTCGACCGTCTTGTCGGTCGGGTCGATGATGTCCATCAGCCGCAAGTGCGTGCGAATCTCGAACTGGTCGCGCGAGGTCTTGTTGACGTGCGGCGAGCGCAGGAGATCATAGCGCTCGATCTTCGTCGGCAGCGGCACCGGGCCCTTGACGACGGCGCCGGAGCGCTTGGCCGTCTCGACGATCTCGAGCGCCGACTGGTCGATCAGCTTGTAATCGAACGCTTTCAGCCGGATGCGAATTCTCTGGTTTTGCATCATTTCACCTTTGGCACAACCGCTCGCGAAGCGCTCGGTTCTTCCTGCTTCCTGCTGCACGGACAAGCGAAGGGTTGCCCCTCGGCTATTCGTGCCGGTCTCGCCATCCTCGCGTTAATCGTCGAGCGAGTGGCGGCGAGCGAAACTTTGCGCGATCCCTATTCCAAAATCTTCGCGACGACGCCGGCGCCGACCGTCCGGCCGCCCTCGCGAATCGCAAACCGCAACCCCTCTTCCATCGCAATCGGCGCAATCAGCGTCACCTGCATCGCAATGTTGTCCCCAGGCATCACCATCTCCGTCCCCGCCGGCAACTCCACGCTCCCCGTCACGTCCGTCGTCCGAAAATAAAACTGCGGCCGATAAC
>JBKPOL010000407.1:0-6192 GCA_046733075.1 Pseudomonadota bacterium
AGGTGTCGTCCTCGCGACGGGCGGTGGAGCGGTGCTGCGTGCTGCGAGTCGCGCACGGCTCAAAGAGAATGGGACCGTGCTGTATCTGCATGCGGAGCCGGAGACGCTATGGCAGCGGTTGCGCAACAGCCGTCACCGCCCGATGCTGCATGCCGCTGATCCGCGCAATCGGCTGGTCGAGCTCTATCAGCTCCGCGATCCGCTTTATCGCGAGGTCGCGAGTCACGTCATAGAGTCGGATCGCGATGCGGTCATTCGTTTCGTTCGCTGGCTCGATGCCGACCCTGCTGCTCCGCAGTGAACGATTCGCCAAAGCCGCGGGATGAGAGCGACGCGCCGACCGAAGCGATGAAGACGTTGAGTGTCGGTCTGGCCGATCGCGCATATCCAATTCACATCGGAAGCGGATTGCTCGAGCGCGCGGCGGATCTCCTCGCCCTCGACGCACGAGTTCGAGGCGTCATCGTAACCAACGCGGTCGTTGCCGCGCATTATCTCGCTCCACTGAAAGCGAGCCTGCGTCGAAGCGGAGCGCAGGTCGATGTCGTGCTGATGCCGGACGGCGAAGCGCACAAGAACTGGTCCACGCTCGACGATCTGCTGACGCGACTCCTCGAGCTTCGCGTGGAACGCTCGACGCTGCTGATTGCATTGGGCGGCGGCGTGATCGGGGACATCACCGGGTTCGCCGCAGCAATCTGTCAGCGCGGCATTCCGTTTGTGCAGGTTCCGACGACGCTGCTCGCGCAGGTCGATTCGTCTGTCGGCGGGAAGACCGGCGTGAATCACGCGCTCGGCAAGAACATGATCGGCGCGTTCTGGCAACCGCGTTGCGTGCTGATCGACACGAATTGTCTGCGGACGCTGCCCGACCGCGAGCTTCGCGCAGGCATTGCCGAAGTCATCAAGTACGGTGCGATACGAGACGTGGAATTCTTCGCCTGGCTGGAGCACGAAATGCACGCGCTCCTCGCGAAGGACCCGACCGCGCTCGCGCACGCGATCCACCGGAGCTGTGCGATCAAGGCGGAAATCGTTGCTGCGGACGAGCGCGAAAGCGGCGAGCGTGCGCTGCTCAATTTCGGTCACACGTTCGGACACGCGATCGAGGCCGCGCAGGGCTACGGCGCGTGGCTGCACGGGGAAGCGGTTGCAGCCGGGATGGTCTGTGCTGCGATACTTTCGGAGCGCGTGTCCGGGCTGACTCGTGCCGACGCGTCGCGCCTCACGGCATTGATCGGCGCTGCAGGCTTGCCGATCGCGCCTCCAAAGATGCCAGCTGAGCGCTGGCTCGATCTGATGCGCCGCGACAAGAAAGTCGAACGCGGCGCGATGCGATTCGTGCTGCTCAATCGGTTAGGATTTGCGGCCGTGCGCGCTGACGTCCCCGAGCGCGACGTGATCTTTGCAATCTCGCCGACTGTCACGACCAGTGAACGATAGGCCAATCACGGTGCACGCGCTTTTACGAGTTTCCACGGCAATCGATCGTCTCAACGAGCGAATCGGCAGGCTCGTCGCCTGGCTCGGCCTCGTCGCAGTGATCGTTTGCACGGCTAATGCTGTCGCGCGCTACGCGTTCAACGTCGGATCCAACGCCTGGCTCGAATTGCAGTGGTACCTGAATGCAGCGGTATTCCTGCTCGTCGCGGCCTATGCGCTGAAGCGCAACGAGCACGTGCGGATCGACGTCATCAATGGCCGTCTCTCGCCGCGCACGCAGGCGTGGATCGATATTTTCGGCGCGGCCTTCATGCTGTTACCGGCCGTCACGATCATCGCGTGGTACAGCTGGCCGTCGCTCGTCAACTCCTACCGGATCCAGGAGTATTCGTCCGATCCGGGTGGCCTCATCCGCTGGCCGGTACGCCTACTGATACCGGTCGCGTTTGCGTTGCTCGGATTGCAGGGGATCTCGGAGATCATCAAGCGCGTCGCCTTTCTGAAAGGTTTGGTGCCGGCCGCGACTTTCGAAAAGCCCGCACACGATGCCCTTTGAGTGGATGGCACCGCTGATGTTCGCGGGCCTCGTGATCTTCCTGCTGCTCGGCTATCCGGTCGCATTCTCGCTCGCGGCAAACGGCTTGCTGTTCGGGGTGATCGGCATCGTGCACGGCAACATTGAGCCGGCGTTGCTGCAGGCGCTTCCCGAACGGGTTCTCGGGATCATGGCGAACTCGACGCTCCTCGCGATTCCGTTCTTCACGTTCATGGGATTGATCCTCGAGCGCAGCGGCATGGCCGAGGAGCTTCTCGATACCGTCGGCCAACTGTTCGGCTCGATTCGGGGCGGCGTCGCGTACGCGGTCGTGTTCGTCGGAGCACTTCTCGCCGCCACCACCGGTGTCGTGGCTGCGTCCGTTCTCGCCATGGGTCTGATCTCGTTGCCCGTGATGATGCGTTACGGCTATGCGAACTGGCTCTCGACCGGCGTCATCGCAGCATCGGGCACGCTGGCGCAGATCATTCCGCCGAGCCTCGTGCTGATCGTGCTCGCGGATCAGATGGGCGCCTCGGTGGGCGACTTCTACGAGGGCGCGCTGATGCCCGGCCTGGGCCTGGCCGCGCTCTACGCCGTATGGGTCTTCATCGTGTCGCTCGTCAAGCCGCACGCCGCGCCCGGCTGTCCGGCGCAGGCGCGCACGCTCTACGGTACGGAGCTCGTCGTCAAGGTATTCACATCGATGATCCCGCCGCTCGTCCTGATCTTCCTCGTGCTCGGCACGATTTTCCTCGGCGTGGCGACGCCCACGGAGGGCGGTGCGATGGGGGCGAGCGGCGCGATCATCATGGCGCTCGCGAAGCGCAAGCTTTCGTTCCGTCTGCTGAAGCAGGCAATCGAATCGACGGCGACGATGACGAGCTTCGTGATGTTCATCCTCGTCGGCTCGACGGTATTCAGCCTCGTATTCCGCGGGATGGACGGCGATCTTTGGGTCGAGCGCCTGCTCATCGGCGTACCGGGCGGAGCGCTCGGGTTCCTGATCGTCGTGAACGTGATGATCTTCCTGCTTGCGTTCTTCCTGGACTACTTCGAGATCGCGTTCATCATGGTGCCGCTGCTTGCGCCGGTCGCGCAGAAGCTCGGCATCGACATCGTCTGGTTCGGCGTGCTGCTCGCGGTGAACATGCAGACGTCGTTCCTGCATCCGCCGTTCGGCTTCGCGCTGTTCTATCTGCGAAGCGTCGCGCCGCCGAGCGTGCGCACGTCGCAGATCTACTGGGGCGCGATTCCGTTCGTGCTGATCCAGATCCTGATGGTGGCGATCATCATCGCCTTTCCCCGCATCGTCACGGGAAATATCTCGGAGGCCGCGGGAGCGCTGAAAGGGTCCGGGGCCGAAGAGTTGCGGCGTCAGATCGAAGGACGATCAGCCCCGGCGCCGGGCGATCGGAAATCCGCGCCGCCCGCGAAGTCGGAGGACGCGGGCGCCGAACTCGAGCGATTGCTGAAGGGACAATGAGGCACTGTGCGTGCCCGTCGCGCCGACCCGCTCAGGTTGGGGCGACGCCCGCAAAGAACCCGCTACTTGCCGAGCGGGTGGCTGTAAGCAAAGTTCTCATAGGTGAATTCCGCGGCGCGATGCCATAGAAACTCCTCGCCCCGGAACTGCTTCCACGGCTCGTAGATCTTCTTCCACGCGGGATTCTTGCTCGCCTCTTCCTCGTAGAGTTCGTATGACGCCTTCTGCGCAGCGAGCATGATCTCGTCGGAGAACGCGTGCAGCTTCACGCCGTTTTTGACAAGACGCTGGAGTGCCGCGAGGTTCTTGAAGTCGTACTTTGCCATCATGTCGGTGTTTGCTTCGTAGGATGCGGCCTCGATCGCAGCCTGGTATTCCTTGGGCAATTTCTCCCATTCCTTGATGTTGACGTAGAACGAGTACATCGAATTGCTTTCCCACCAGCCCGGGAAGTAGTAGTGCGGAGCGACTTTGTAGAACCCGAGCTTCTCGTCATCGTACGGACCGACCCATTCCGCCGAGTCGATTGCGCCCCGCTCGAGCGCCGGATAGATGTCGCCGCCCGCGATCTGCTGCGGCACGGCGCCGAGACGTGCCATCACCTCGCCGCCCAGTCCCGCGATACGCATCTTCACGCCCTTCAGGTCGTTCACTGATTTCACTTCCTTGCGCCACCAGCCGCCCATCTGCACGCCGGTGTTGCCGGCGGGGAACGAGATGATGCTGAAGTCGCGCAGGAAGCCGCGTACGAGGTCCAGCCCGCCGCCGTAATAGATCCACGCGTTCTGCTGCCGCTGATTCAGGCCGAACGGCAGCGTCGTGTCGAACGCGAACGCCTTGTTCTTGCCCACGAAGTAATAGCTGGCGGTATGCGCGCACTCGATGGTTCCCTGCTGAATCGCATCGACCACACCGAAGGCGGGTACGATCTCCCCCGCAGCGAAGACGCGGATCTGGAACTTGCCGCCCGTCAACTCCTCCACCCGCTTTGCAACGACCTCGCCGCCTCCGTAGATCGTATCGAGACTCTTCGGGAAGCTCGACGCGCAGCGCCACCGAATCGATGGAAGCGAAGGCGTCTGCGCGACGGCGCGTTGCACGGCGGCGGCACCGCCCGCGGCAATTGCGCCGCGTACGAGAAATTTCCGGCGATCCATTTAGTCCTCCCGGGTGCGTTATCAGGCGCAAGCCGAACGCGGATAAAGCGGGAGTCTAGCGAATCGGGTCGTTGGGCCACAAGCCAACCCGGTGGATCGGCCTTTCCTCGTTTGGCGACGCTTCATCGAATAGTTGATGGTCTCGAATCCCTTGTGCAGCGGCTGAGTTCGCGCTCGATCGCTCTGATCCAAATCACAGTCCCACGCGAAAAAAGACGGCGCCCGAAGGCGCCGTATGCTTTTGGGACGGGAACGACTACTGGCAGGTTATCTTGACGCTCCTGATTTGATCACCGGAGCTGATGTTCAATGTGTAGACCGTGCCGGACGGGGAGGCAGGAATGGTCACCGTCGTCGTCGCTCCAGCCGTCACACTTGATCCCGTTGGCGAGGGCGTCAACGCCGCGTTGAACGTCCCCGTACCGCCGGTCACCAGGAACTGAAGGTTGTTTTGTGACGTGCAATTGATGTTCGCTGAGCTCGGGGTGACTGTGACCGGAGGTGGCGCCGGCTCTGCCGTGCCGAATACATTGCTCGCCGTCGGAGGCGTCAGCAGCGTGCGCCCCGCCGCATCCGTGATCGCGAATGTCAGATTCGTGAAACAGGTCCCATTGGTCGTAACGGTAAACCCGCCGCCACTGTGAAGGACCGGCTGGCCGCTTACGGTCACGGCGGTGGGAAAATTGGTCGCAACGGTGTAAGGCGGCGTGCCGCCGAACACGTAGAACGTCGCGCTTGCACCGCTGCTGCACGTTTTGGTGTCAGGTCCGGTAAAGGTCGTCGTTCCTGTCGGGATGACCGACAGCACCGAACTACCATCGATGAACTGGGCGATCGTGAACTGGCCCACTACGCTGCTTCCGTTTGTGACGTCCGTCGCGCGGATCGTCGCAATCTGAGTCGCTGCGTTGACAGGCACGACGAGGCGGACCGTCGCGCTTCCGTTCTGATCGCTAATCACTGTTAGCGATGAAACGAGCGGTTGTCCGGGCGCCGTACTCGAGATAGAGAAATTTCCCTGCACGACCTCGAAGCGCACCTCGCGTCCGGCCAGCGGCGCGCCGGCGGGACCGGTAACCTGGACGGTGGCCGTTCCGTCCTGACCCGAGCAAAGATCAGCGCCCGATGCTCCGCAGTTCGGATTGCCCGTGATCGTTATCGATGCGGGCAGGAGCAGCGCAGGCTTCACCGTAAGGGCCGCGGAAGTCGCGGCGCCGGAAGCATCGCGAATGCTGAGTGTGACTGGTGTGTCAGCACCTACGCTTCCCGGAGTAACGACGAGCGTATTGCCGTCGAGCGTTCCCACGACCGGTAGCACCGCCTGGTCGTTGGAGATGACCGTGTATGGGCCTTTCCCGCCGGTGACTGTGAATACGAACGGGTTTCCCGAGTAAAGGTTTGCCTGGGATGGCGTAATCACCAGGGGGCCGACGCCGCCCTGATACGGATTGTTCGGCGCGCCATTGCCACCGCCACACGCGGCGAGGGAGAGCACGCCTAGGATGGCGGCCAGGGCCAGTAGCGGGCGCAGCCACGCAGAAACACGGTGTCCGGGCATGATGGGATCCTGA
>JBKPOL010000408.1:0-5873 GCA_046733075.1 Pseudomonadota bacterium
ACTATCTGGCGGACCACATCGCCGGGTCGCGTGTCTCGGTCTATCCGGGCGCGCCGCATCGGCTGCTCAATTTCACGCGGCAATTCACGGCCGACGCGCACGCGTTCCTGCGCGAAGCGAGTCGGAGCACGCATGACGCAGACCGGTGAGCGCCGGTGTCTGGTGCTCCGCGCTCGCCCGGCGGACACCCATTCACGCACCCGAAGTGCCGGGTGTATATTGAATCCACGCTCCGGAGATTCGCATGAGCGACCACCCGCAAGACACACCGATCATATCCGCAGACTCGCACGTGCTCGAGCCAGGCGATCTGTGGACGCGCGCTATCGGCCAGCGCTTCGGCGACGCGCTGCCGCGCATCGTCAAGAACTTCGAGGGCCACGAAGGTTCGTTCTTCTATCTGGGGCGTCCCGGCGAAGCGGCGCGGATCGACGAGCTCGTCAACGCAGTCGGCGACGATCAGCGCGTGCGCGAGCTCGTGCAGGCCGGCGCCGATCCCGTATTCCGGCTGAAGCTGATGCGCGCCGACGGCGTCGCCGCGGAAGTGCTGAACCCGACGTTCGCATTATGGGTTCCGCGCATTCCCGATCCCGCGATGCGCCGCGCATGCGCCGAGGTATTCAACGACTGGATCGTTGAATACGCGAGCGCTGCGCGGGAGCGTTTGCTCGGGGTCGGCATCGTCCCGATCGACGACCCCGAGTGGGCGGCCAACGAAGCGCTCCGTATCATCCGCCACGGCGCGCGCGGGATCATGGTGCCGACGCAGCCGATCGAGGGCGCTCCGCCATACCGAAGCGCGATCTACGACCGGTTCTGGGCAGTCGCGCAGGAAGCGCGGGTGCCGGTGACGCTGCACATCGTCACCGGGCGCGTGCGTGATCCGTTCACGTATCACGGCGACGACGAGCGCGGCGAAGTGCCGCGCTCGTTCATCGATCTCTTCGGCGAAGCGGCGCCCGTGCTCGCGAACGAATTCATCTTCGGCGGCATCTTCGACCGCTTCCCGCGGCTCACGGTGTTTCTCTCAGAGTACGACGCGTCGTGGCTGCCGATCCTCAAGTACCGGGTCGACCGGATCGAGAAGTTTCCGGGACTGACGCCGCTCAAGAAGCGTGCGCGCGCCTACGTCGACGAAAACGTGTTCGTCGGCATCATCAACGATCCGTTGGCCGGCAAGCTCCGTGACGAAATCGGCATCGACCGCATCATGTGGGGATCCGATTTTCCGCATCCGCCGTGTCCGTATCCGCACACGCGGCAGCGCATCGGAGAAATCCTCGGCGACATACCCGCCGCCGAGCGTACCGCGATGACGTCGGGCAACGTATCCAAGCTCTACGGCATCGATCTTTCGAAGCTCGACTCATGACCGCAACACTTGATCTCGTCGGCGGCAAGCTGATCGACGGCATCGCCGATCAGCCGCGAAGCAATGCTTCGCTGCGCATCCGGGACGGACGCATCGTCGCGATCTGGGATGGTCCGCGCGCACCGAAGGAAGCGGACGGTCCCGCCGATCGCACGATCGACGCGAACGGCAAGACCGTCATGCCCGGACTGATCGACGCGCATTGCCATATCAGCTATGGCGAAGGCCGGACGGCGGAGGAAGTCGACGTCTACGGCGGCGCCGAGTGGGCAGCGGTGCGCGCCGTCTGGAATTGCGCGAAGGTGCTGCGCGCGGGCGTGACGAGCTTCTGCGATCCGGGCTCGACGTGGCTCGTAGCAGTGACCGCGCGCGATGCGATCGCGAGCGGCATGTATCCTGGACCGCGCATCTTCGCTGCCGGCCGGCACATCGCCGCCGACGGCGGCTTCGCCGATTATTTCCCGTCGTGGCTCGGCATGCCCGTTTCCGCGGAAGGCGTGCTCTGTCACAACCGCGAGGAGATGGTGCGCGAAGTGCGCCAGCAGGTGAAGAATCGCGTCGACCTCGTCAAGATCAGCGGCGACAGCCAGGCGCAGGAGCGGAAGCCCGACGCGGGAGCGTGTCTCTCCGACGAGGAGATGCAGGCGGTCGTCAACACCGCGCACGCGCTGGGCCGCAAGACGACGATCCACGCGCGCTATCCCGAAACGGTTCTCGCCGCTGTGCGGGCCGGCATCGACTGGGTGATCCATGCGTCATACCTGCGCGAGCAGGACATCGGCTTCGTCCGGGACGCCGGCACGCCGATCTGCCCGACGTTCACCTTCACGGCGAACATCGTTGAATGGGGGAGGGACGTCGGCGTCGACCCGAACTACATCGAGGTAAAGCGTCGAGAACTCGACGCACTCGCGCGCATCCAGCATCGGGCGCACGAGGCGGGAATCACGATGCTCGCCGGCTCCGAATCGGGCTTTTCCGTCACGCCGTATGGCGAGTGGCACACGCGCGAGCTCGAGCATTTCGTGAAGCTCATCGGAATGAAGCCGATGGCCGCGATCAAGGCTGGGACGGCGAACAACGCGGCGGCTTTCGGATGGAAGGGGGAAGTGGGTACGCTCGAGGCGGGCGCGCGTGCCGACATTCTCATCGTCGATGGCGATCCTCTTGCGGACATCGCAATCCTGAGCGATGCGACGAAGATCACGACGGTTCTGCAGGACGGCATCGAAGTCGACCGGCGCCAGCCGATTTCCGAACGCAGGCGGATGCCGCACGAGCGTGGGTTCAGCGTATCCCAACAGAAATTGAGCCGCAGCGACGCCAACAGAAGGAGGAACGACTCATGAGTCTCACTCGCCGCAGTTTTCTCGCAAGCACCGCCGCGCTTGCCGCGGGCGCAAGCCTGCCGGGCCGAGGGCAGTCCTCGACGCAACTCACGGGCATCGACTGGGGCGGCCCGCTGATCGAGGCGACGCGCAAGATCACCGAAGGCGACAAGAACGTCGACATCACTTGGGAGCTGCACTCGGGCGGTGCGGGGACGGTGCTGCCGAAGATCAAGTCCGCGTGGCCCAATCCGAAGTACGACATCGTCGCCGCGTGGAATCCCGTGTACGTGACGATGATCAACGAGGACTGGCTCGAGCCGCTGACTTTCGACGAGATGCCGAACCTGCGCGACATTCCGACCGAGTACTTCTTCAAGGACAAGAACGGCGCGATCGTCAATGTGCCGCGCAGTCTGGCCGGCATGTTCTGGGGCTATCGCGACGACAAGGCGCCGGTCAAGGTTCAGCACATCGAGCAGCTCTTCGATCCGAAGCTCAAGGGTCAGATCTGCTGGCCCGGACCGAGCATCAACTCGAATCTCCAGCTCCTTTCGCTGGCACTCTCCGCGGGCGGCAACGAGAAGAACATGGAACCGGGATGGGAGCTCCTGAAAAAGCTCGCGAAGTCCGGCAACATCGGCCGCGTGGCCGCGACGGAAACCGACTTCCTGAACTCGATGACGACCGGCGAAACCACGGTCGCGTTCTGGAACATGTCCCCGTGGAAGAAGCTGTCGACGAACTTCCCGATCAAGGCATTGACGCACGTGCCCGACGAAAAGGGCATGAAGGCGTTTATGTACCAGGATGGCTGGGTCGTGCTTAAGTCGTCGAAGCAGAAGAAGGTGGCAAAGGATTACCTCAACTTCTTCGTCGGCCCCGAGCAGAACCAGCACTTCAACGAAATGCTGGGGCAGGGCCCGACCAATCGCAAGGCGAAGTCGAGCGGATTCGCCGAGAACATCGCATTCAAGGGCGACGAGCTCGCGAAGTACGCGTACTTCCCGGACTTCACGGTGCTCGCTGCGCAGCTCAACGATACGATCAAGCGCTTCGAGACGGAGATTGTTCCGCTGCTATAACCGGACATGGGCGCTCCGCGGGGCGCCGGGCTCATCATCCCGGCGCTCCTTGTCGTCGTCATATTGCTCGTCGCGCCATTGCTGATGGTCGGCGACGAGAGCCTGCGCGTGTTCGTGCCGGGTCGAGTCGGCTCCGCGCATGACGCACCGCTGACCATCGAAAATTATGCCGGGCTCGCCAGCGGGGCCTATGTGCGCTATTTCGCCGATACGTTTCGCATCAGCCTGATCGCGACGTTGCTCGCGCTCGTGCTCGCCTATCCGATCGGCTATCGCGTGGCGCGCGAAGCACGAGCTCACGTGCGTCGCGCGTGGATCGCGTTCCTCGTCGTGATGCTGTTCCTCAGCATCCTGATTCGCGTGTATTCGGTGTCCCTCGCCGTCGGTCCGGCTGGATTCGGTCGTGGACTCTCGGACCTGCTCGGTCTCACGCTCAACAGCCGCAGCTACGCCGAGATTTCGGTGGTGCTGGGACTGCTGCATTGCCTCGTCCCGATGGCCGTCATCGTGTTGCTCGCGCCGCTGCAGTCGCTGAATCCGCGGCTCGTCGAGGCGGCGCAGGCGCTCGGTGCGCCGCGCTGGAAGGCGCACGCGACGATCACGATACCGCTGTCCGCACGCGGTCTCCTCGCGGCATTCATGCTCTGCTTCACCTTTTCGATCAGCGCGTTCGTCATCCCGATGGTGTTGGGCAAAGGGCGCGTGCTGTTCGTCTCCAACCTGATCTACAGCCGTTTCGGCGAAGTCGGCAACTATCCGGGAGGAGCGGCGCTATCGATCGCGCTGCTGACGCTCTCGCTGATCGTCGTCTACACGATCGGCCGCGCGACGGGCAGCCGACTGGAACGCGTACGGTAGATCACCGAGCGAGGGATGGGCGATGAGTGCGTCACACATAACGAGCGAGACCGCTGCCGAGCTCGAACGCATCCGGAAGCTGCCGTGGTTTCACGTGGGCGGGCCGTGCCGCACCGACATCTTTCACGAGCGCGACTTCCAGAGCGAACAGGAAGCGATGTGGGGCCGGTGGGGCGCGCAGGGCATCGGACGCTTGCGCAAGGTGATGCTGACGCCGCCTTCCGAGTGCGAAATGCGCGCAGCGTTCGCCGAAGAACCCGCGTACTACCGGATGTACCAGCGCCGACTGCCGGATCTGGAGATCATGGAGCGGCAGTTCGAGCGGTTCGTTTCGTCGCTGAAGGGCGAGGATATCGAGGTGCTGATGCTCGATCCCCCATCGCTGGACGAGGCGATCGGTCCCTACGGCTATCAGCGCAATCTCACCACGCCGTCGGAAGTCCTGGTGACGAACGCCGGCGCGATCATCCCGCGCATGGCGTGCTCGGGCTACCTCGTAGGACGCGAGAAGCGCTGGGCGCAATACCTGATGTCGATCGGCTGCCCGATCCTGTTCTCGATCCATGGCAAGGGTGTCGGCGAGATCGGCGCGGGCGCGTGGCTCGACGACCGTCATTACGTCTATGCGGAAGGCGTGACCGCTAATCGGGAAGGACTGCGTCAGCTCCAGTGGATCCTGGAAAGCATCGGCGTCGAGCTGTACATTGCGCACAGTCCCGGCTACGTGGACCTGTGGGACTTTCCGGCCGGCGGCGTTTCGCATCCCGACATGATGCTCGGTATCGTGGATCTCGGTCTCGCAATCGTCTATCCGTCGATGCTGAACTGGGCAACGATCAAATATCTGCGGGAACTCAAGTTCCGACTGGTCGAGGTTCCACCCGACGAGTTCGTGCAATACGGCTGCAACATCCTCACGCTCGCGCCCGGGAAGATCGTGATTCCCGCCGCGGCGAAGCAGACGATCGCGGCGCTACGGCGTGAAGGCGTCGAGTGCCTCGACGTCGATCTGTCGCAAGCGTCGACCGGCTACGGCGGTCCGCACTGCGTGACGTGTCAACTGCTGCGGGACCCAGGGCCGCGGCTCGACGATCTGTAGCGCTCGCACCAAGCGGTCAGCTCCTTGAGGCAGCGCGCGGCAGTGCTCGGAGTGCGTCTCGCGCTCGGAGTCCGTGAACGCCGTACTAGAGGTACCGGCGCCTCCTTTGCGGCGCCGACCCAGCGCAGCAA
>JBKPOL010000409.1:0-7669 GCA_046733075.1 Pseudomonadota bacterium
CGGAAACGCGAACGAGCGAATCCGCGATGCCCATCTCGGCGCGACGCGCGGGGCCCATCTCCCAGTAGATCGTTTGCGCGACCGGGATGGCGAGGGTGCGGGTGTCACCGAGGTTCGACGACAGCACGACGAGCCGGAGCCGGTTCAGCACGGCGAGCACGTCGGCGTCCTGCGTGAGCTCAAACGAAAGGAGCGCACCTGGCGCGCGGAACAGCGCCCGTGCGCGGTGATGCTCGGGGTGGATCGGCAGGCCCGGATAGTAGACGCGGCCGACCTTCGGGTGACTGACCAGGTATTCAGCGAGCGCCTGCGCGTTTGCGCATTGTCGCTCCATCCGCAATGCGAGCGTCTCAGCGCCCACGGCGAGGTGGTGAGCCTGCTCGGCCGCCAGCGTGCCGCCCCAGTCGCGGAGTCCTTTCTTGCGGATCTGCGTGATGCCCCAGAGCGGCGGCTTCTGCGTCTTGTACACGTCGGCGATGTTCGCGAATTTCGTCCAGTCGAAGCGGCCCGTATCGGTAACCGCGCCGCCCAAGGCATTGCCATGGCCGCCGATGTACTTGGTCAGCGCGTTGACGATCAGTCCGGCATCGACGGTCGTCGGCCGGAACAGCCAGGGCGACGTCATCGTGTTGTCGACGACGTAGAGCAGGCCGCGATCGCGACACAGTTCACCGATGCGTGCAAGATCGGCGACCTGCGTACGCGGGTTGGCGATCGTCTCAACGAAAACCAGCCGCGTCGCCGAAGTGATCGCACGTTCCACTTCTTCGGCACGCGTCGCATCGACGAACGTCACGGGCGTTCCGTGATCGGCGAGGGTTGCAAGCATGCTGTTGGTGTTGCCGAAGATGTACGAGCTCGCGACGATGTGATCACCCGCGCGCAGCAGCGCGACGAGCGTCGCGCCGATCGCCGCCATGCCGGTGGCGAAGCATATGGTCGCAACGCCGCCTTCCATCGCATTGACTTTCGCTTCCAATGCCGCCGTCGTCGGATTTCCCTGCCGCCCGTATGCGTAGCCCGGCTTTCGGTTCTGAAATACGCCGATCAGATCCGCGACGTCGCGGTACCCGTATGCGACGGATAGATGCAGCGGCTTGTGCAGGGCGCCGTGCTCGATCGGCGCGTCGCGGTCGCTGTGAAGGATGGCGGTGGTGAAGCCGCGTTTGGAGGTGTTTTCGCTCATGGCGCTGGGCTCAAAAAAAGGGCACAAAAAACCCGTCGGGCTGCCGCCAAACGGGTTTTGTGTGCCCCGCCCGATATCTTCGGGCTGGAGCGAACCTCGCTTTAGCGGAATTTATTGAGCGCCCGCAAGCTGAAGCTCAAATCGGCGCGGTGAAACTATAGCACGCGCCGCCCGCGCGAGGAACTGCCGCGGCGACGAGCCTCCGCATGGACCGCGCGGGTTATGCGCAGACGGGCCGACGCGGGACAGTCCGTGTTCGTACCTTGACCTTCAGACTTGGACTACCCCGGTCCGCATCGTCAGTCCGCGGTCACCTGCGCGTCCTCGGCGACCTCCGCGTCGGACTGGCCACGCGCCTGATCGCGCTCGACCGCGAGATGCGACAGATAGTCCGCCGTTATGTCTCCAGTGATGTACTTGCCGTCGAAACACGACGCCTCGAAGTCGACGATGCTCGTATTGCCGTCGCGCACGGCATCCTTCAATGCATCGAGGTCCTGATAGACGAGGAGATCGGCGCCGATCTCGCCGGCGATTTCCGCTTCTGTCCGGCCCGTCGCAACGAGCTCCTGCTGGTTCGGCATGTCGATGCCATAGACATTCGGGAAGCGGACCGGCGGGCTCGCGGACGCGAAGTACACCTTCCGTGCGCCGGCGTCGCGCGCCATCTGCACGATCTCGCGGGACGTCGTGCCTCGCACGATCGAATCGTCGACGAGGAGCACCACCTTGTCCTTGAACTCCATGCCGATGGGGTTAAGCTTCTGCCGCACGCTCTTCTTGCGCAGCGCCTGTCCCGGCATGATGAACGTGCGCCCGATGTAGCGGTTCTTGACGAAACCCTCGCGGTACGTCTTCCCGAGCGTGTTCGCGAGCTCGAGCGCGGAGGGACGGCTCGAATCGGGAATCGGGATCACGACGTCGATGTCCTGTGCTTCCCGAATATTCCGAATCTTCCGTGCAAGCGCACCGCCCATGCGCAGTCGCGCCTCGTACACGGACGTGCCGTCGATGACGGAGTCGGGTCGGGCGAGATAGACGTATTCGAAGATGCATGGATTGAGCGAGGCGCGGTCCGCGCATTGACGCGCGTGGAAGCCGCCGCTCTGATCCACGAAAATGGCCTCGCCGGGCGCGACGTCGCGCAGGACGGTGAAGCCAAGCGGTTCGAGCGCCACCGACTCGGACGCCACGAGGTATTCGGGGCCGCCGATCGCATGGTTCGCGCCGATGATGAGCGGACGGATGCCGAAGGGATCGCGGAACGCGAGCATTCCATAACCGGCGATCATCGCCACCACCGCATACGCGCCGCGACAACGGCGATGCACGCCCGCGACTGCGCGGAAGATCGCGTCGGGATCGAGCCGGTGATGCTGCGCGGCGCGCTCGAGCTCGAGCGCGAGGACGTTCAGCAGCACCTCACGGTCGGAGTTCGTGTTGACGTGGCGGAAGTCGAGCTCCCACAACTCGCGCTTCAGCGCCTCGCTGTTCGTCAGGTTGCCGTTGTGACCGAGCGAGAGTCCGAAGGGTGAATTGACGTAGAACGGCTGCGATTCGAGATCGGAGTAGGCCGAGCCGGCGGTCGGATAGCGGCAGTGCGCAATGCCGGTCGTTCCCTGCAGCTCGCGCATATTGCGCGTGCGAAACACGTCGCGGACATAGCCCGGTCCCTTGTACGTATGGAAGACCGGTCCTTCACCCGTGACGATGCCCGCGGCATCCTGTCCGCGGTGCTGCAGCAGCAGCAGCCCATCGTAGAGGAGCTGGTTGACCGGACTGTGCGCAACGGCGCCGAGGATTCCGCACATGAGAACGTTCCGTTCCCTCTAGCCCTGAAATCTCAGGAAGTCGTGAGCGGCCGCGCTGCGCGCATGGTCATCGCGCTGCGTCCGGGTTCTGCCGGCCGCACGCCGTTGCGAGCCCTGTGCTCCACGGGCATCACGCCCGGTCGCGATCCTCCCGGCGAATAATCGAGACGAGCCGTCAATCCGACGGGCAGATACGCGCGCAACGCGAGCACGGTCGCGACGAGCGGCGGCACGAGTGACGAGCTTTGCCACCACGGCGTTCGCGGCAAGGGCGTCAATCCGGCGACCAGCACGAACGCCAGGACGAAAGCGGCCCCGCGCACTGCGCCGAAGATCGAACCCAGAAAGCGATCGACGAAGCCCAGACCCGCCGCGTGGATGGCGCGCGTCAGCGGCCAGGCGATCAGCGCACCCGCGAGCAACGCGCCGATGATGATGAGCACAAAGGCGATGATGTAGCGGACCGATGGATACCCGGGAATCTCGGGAAGCATCGCGCCGAGGACCGGTGCGTAGGCGATTGCGCCGATGAACCCGAGCACCCACGCAATCATCGCGATCAGCTCCCGAACCACGCCGCGGAAGAACGCGAAGAGCGTCGAGAGGGCGACAACGAGGAGAACGGTCCAGTCGAACGTCGTCATGAGCGTCGATCACCGAGCGCTGCGCATTCACGAGCTTTCCATGCGAGGCGTTCTCCACGTGGCGCGGAACCGGATCGCTGCGCCGGCCGTTGCGGCCGATCACGGGAGAACGGCTGCTATTTGACGGCAGCGACAATGCCGCTCTGGCCTTCGGTCTTCAAACGGTCCCGCGCGGTGATCGCTGCTTCGCGCGAGGCGTAAGGGCCCACGCGCACGCGCCAGAGCGTCCCCTTGCTGGTCTTCAAAGGCTCCGTATATGCGGCGTATCCCGCGCGCTTCAAGCGGCCAGCGAGCGCGTTGGCGCCCTTGTCGTCCGCGAACGCCGCAAGTTGCACGGCGAAACCCTCGTGCGGTCCCGCGGCTTTCGATTCGCTTGCAGCCGGATGCGGCAACGCGGAAGGCGGGGCGGTCGCGACCTTCGGGTCCGCGCGTCCGGATGGTTTGTCAGGCGACGATTTCGCGTGCTCGGCCGCGTCGGCGGCTTCCTGCGCAGCATTGGACTTCGTCGTGCCCGGGGATGCCGGTGGCGCACTCGCCGTGGGTGCCGACGCCGTCGCAGCGGACGAGGCGCTCGTCGACGACGGCGCAGTCGTCGTCTCGCGCACCGAAGCTGTCTGGGGCGCCGCCGTGGCGGATTTCGTGTTATCGGCGCTCGGAGGCGTCGGCGCCGTCGCGACCGCTGTCGCCTCGGGGATGCGCGTGTCGTATTTCGAGGTTCGCTCCGCGGCCGTCGCCGGTTCTCCGCCAGGGCTCCCGGTCGACGGGTCGTCCTTCGCACCCGGCGACTTGCCCGCGGTCTTGGCGTCGTCCTTGGCGCGACTTTCCGACAGCCGGTTCACGAACTTGCTGTCGTCGATCGGCGGGATCTTCACGGCGACATCTTCGCCGAGCGGCTTCTCCTCGGTCTCGAGGAGCATCGGGACGACGACCGCAACGCCGAGTGCGAGCACGACGGCGCCAACCAGCCGACGGCGCGCGCGGCGGCGCAATTCGTCTACGTTGATGTCCGCGGGTTCTGCCATCGAATGGCGGTCGCTCACTGCGCAGCGCGCGCCGCATGGAGCGCGGCGGCAACAGTCAGGAACGAACCGAAGGCCGCGATTCTATCAGTCTCGTTTGCATCGTTACGCGCTGCGACGAACGCGTGCTCGATGCTGTCGTAGATCCGTACTGCGTTGTCAGCAACACCGGCGGTGGAAAGCGCGCGGGCGATCCGCGCCGCGCTTGCGCCGCGTGCGCCGGGCAATGCGGCGACGTACCAGCGATCGACGCGCGCGACGAGCGACGCCGCGACGCCTTCGATGTCCTTGTCGGCCAGCATGCCGAACACGGCCAGCGTGCGCGGGTGATAGCCCATCGTACCCAGCGTGTCCGCGAAGGCCCGCGCCGCTTGCGGGTTGTGCGCGACGTCGAGCACCACCGTCGGACGGCCTGGAAGCACCTGGAAACGGCCCGGCAATTCCACGTTGACGAGTGCTTGGCGAATCGCGCTCGCGGGGACAGGCAGCCGCACGCGCAACGCGTCGACGGCGGCCAGCGCGGTCGCCGCATTGACGAGCTGATACGCGCCTCGAAGCGCCGGGTAGGGCAAGCCGTGCAGCCGGCTCGCGGGGCCGGCGTAATTCCATTGCATGCCAAGCGCGGTGCAGGTGAAATCGCGACCGAAGCGCCAAAGCGGCGCGCCGATCGCCTCTGCTTTCGCGAGGAGCGAGCGCGGCGGCTCGGGATCGCCACAGATCGCTTGCTTCCCGGCACGAAAGATCCCCGCCTTCTCGCGGCCGATCTCTTCGCGCGTGGGTCCCAGATAGTCGACGTGATCGATGTCGATCGTCGTGACGACCGCGACGTCCGCATCGATGATGTTCACGGCATCGAGGCGGCCACCGAGCCCCACTTCGAGGACCAGGGCGTCGAGCTTCGCGCGCGAGAACAGCCACAGCGCGGCCAGCGTCGTGAACTCGAAGTACGTGAGCGGTATAGCTTCGTCCGGCCCGCCGGCGGCTCCGCGCGCGAGTTCGACCGCGTCGAATGCTTCGACGAGAGCTTCATCCGATACATCGGCGCCATCGACGCGGATGCGCTCATTGAAGCGCGCGAGGTGCGGCGACGTATAGAGGCCGCTGCGCAAGCCCGCATGTCGATACGTCGCCTCGAGGAGGGCGCACGTCGAGCCCTTGCCGTTCGTGCCGCCGACCGTGATGACCGGACAATCGAGCCGAATGGACATTTTCGAAGCGACGGCGGCAGCGCGATCGAGACCCATCGCGATCGCCTTGGGATGCAGCGTCTCGATGAAGCCGAGCCAGTCGGCGAGCGTGGCGGGATCGGACATGGCGCGTTTGCGGGCGACGCAGCGGGCGCGAGACGCGCGCGACCAATGGTAGCCGAAACGCCGACGTGCGGGCGATCACTGGGCTGCTAGTGTCCCGGACGCCGCGAGATTTCTGCACTCGGCGCGAGCTGCGCTGCGCCCACCCTCTCGCCCTTGACGCGAAATACGGCGATGGGCCTCGGAAAACCCTTAATCGAAAATCGCCCGATCGACTCGCTGTCGAGCCCAGCACCGGCGCGGCTCAGCGTTGCCTCGTCGGCGAGGATTTCGCCGGCGCGCGCCTCGTCACACATCCGCGCGGCGAGATTCGTCACGAGCCCGATTGCGCCGTAGTCGATACGCTCCTCGAAGCCGATCGCACCGATGGTCGCCATGCCGTGCGCGATACCGATCGCGAGGCCCAGCTCGAAGCCGATGCCGTCACCGCGCCCGCTCAACGCTTGGAACGCTCGCTGCATGTCGAGCGCCATGCGGATCGCCCGCCCGACTGGATCCGCCACCGGTACGGGATCGTTGAAGAACACCATCATGCCGTCGCCCGTGAAGCGCTCGAGCGTTCCGTCGTGATTAGTGATCACGCGGCCCATCGCACGATGGAATTCCCGCAGCGTTCCCATCATCTCTTCGGGTTCGGCCGTGGCGGCGAACGACGTGAACCCGCGGAGATCGGCGAATACAACGGCCACCTCGCAGCGATGGCTGCGTAGCGGGTCATCCACGCCACCGGCAACGATGAGCTCGGCGAGCTTCGGCGAGAAGAATCGCTTGAGTCGGGACAATTGCTCGATCTGCTCGACCTGCTCGTCGACGCGGCTTTGGAGCGTGGCGTTCCATGCCGCGAGCTCCGCACGCTGCGCCTCGACCATGTCGTGAAGCGCCTTGATTCTCAGCAGCGATCGAAGGCGCGCCAGCAGTTCCTCCACGACAATCGGCTTGCCGAGGAAGTCGTCCGCGCCTGCGTCGAGCCCCTTGACCCTCTCCTGCGCTGGGTCGAGCGCCGTCACCATGACGATCGGCAGCGTCGCCATTTTCGGATCGGCCCGAATCGCCCGGCAAACCTCGAAACCGTCCATCTCCGGCATGACAACGTCCAGAAGCACGACATCCACCGGCCGCGATCGAATGGTCGCCAGCGCCTCTTCGCCTGAACGGGCGGGAATCGGCAGATGCCCCTGCGCACTGACGAGATCGGACAGCAGAAGCACGTTGTCCGGCACGTCGTCGACGACCAGGATGCGTGCGCTCACGGGCCTGAAATGCTTCGCGGGCGCGCAAGCATTGCGTCGACCTCGGTGACGAGTCGTGCGATGTCGATCGGCTTGCCGTGATAGCCGTCGAAGCCTGCTTCGGCCATCCGGCGGCGGTCGTCGCTCATGGCGGAGGCTGTGACGGCAACGACCGGGATCCTTCGCGTTGCCGGGTCACGGCGCAAGGCCGACAGCGCTTCGTAACCATCGATGCCGGGCAGTCGCACATCCATGAGGATCAGCGCCGGATTGTGTTGTCGCGCAAGCACGAGTCCCGCTTCCGCCGACTCCGCCTCTAGAACCCGATACCGATGGTAAAGGAGCACATCGTGAACGAGCATGCGGCTCTCGACATCGTCCTCGACGACGAGAATCAGGGCGGAATCCATCGCGACGTTCTTGGCCGCTTCACTTGATGATTTCGGCATCGGAAGCGGACGAGATCGAGT
>JBKPOL010000410.1:0-10714 GCA_046733075.1 Pseudomonadota bacterium
CGCTTCGGAGACGTGACGCAGGATGCCGGCACGCAAATCGCGCTCGCCCCCGTAGGGATCGATCAGCGTGCCGTGCTCGTCGCGCGCCATCGCGTTGATCGTGAGATCGCGGCGGCGCAGGTCGTCTTCGAGCGTCACCTCGGGCGTCGCGAAGAACTCGAATCCGCGATAGCCCTGCCCGTGCTTGCGCTCCGTCCGGGCGAGCGCGTACTCGTCGCGCGTTTCCGGATGCAGGAATACCGGGAAGTCGCGGCCGACGGGCGTGTATCCCGACGCGACCATCATCTCGGGGTTGGCGCCGACGACGACCCAGTCGCAGTCGCCTGCGGGCAAGCCGAGCAGTTCGTCGCGAACGGCGCCGCCGACGCGATAGACGCGCACCGGCTGCGGCAATCGCCGCGTCATCGTCCGCCGTGAGCGCGGAAGAAGTCGAAGCGACTGTGTCGCGCGCTCGGCGCCAGATACTCGGGAGCGATCGCTTCGAGCGCAGACGGCGTGATGCCGAAGCGTCGGGGAAAGCCGGCGTCGCAGACGTTGTCGACCTGCATCGATGCGAGGTTGTCGCGCGTCAGCAGCGACCCCGGCAGGCGTTCCATCACGCTCGCCTGCAGTGAAGCAAGTGGAGAAGGAAGCGGAAGCACCGGTCGCGGGTGACCGCTCGTTTCGCCGACGAATCGAACGAGCTGCTCCAGCGTGTAGACGTTCGGACCGCACAGGTCGTAGCGTTCGCCGATCGTTTCGTTGTCTTCGAGCGCGCGGACGAAGCACGTTGCGACGTCGGCCACGTACACCGGCTGGAAGCGCGCGTTCGCTCCCGCGAGCGGAATGACCGGGAACAGCCGGACGAGCTTCGCGAACAGGTTGAGAAACGTGTCCTCGCGACCGAAGATCACCGACGGGCGAAAGATCGTCGCAGCCAGACCGGACGACGCCACGACTGCCTCGCCCTCGGCCTTGGAGCGAAGATACGCGCTTGGCGCCGTAGCGCTCGCACGCAACGCGCTCATGTGCAGGATGCGCGGCACACCGGCTACGCGGCATGCGGCGATCAACTGCTTCGGCAACTCGACATGCGCGCGCGCAAACGTTTCGCGTCCGTGCTCGTGCAACACGCCGACGAGGTTGACCGCCACTGTCATCCCGCGGGCGAATCGCGCAAGCGTGTTGGGTTCGTAGGGGTCGCCCTCGAACACCTGCACCGTGGGAAGCGGCCACAGGTGGCGTGCGCTCGCTCGCCTGCGCGTGAGGACCGCGACGAAGTGCCCAGCCGCGGACAGCTGCGGCACGACGTAGCGGCCGACGAAGCCGCTGCCGCCGAGCACGAGGACGCGCGCGCGCGGCGCCGTCACGGACACCTCACTGATCTTCGCTGGTGGCGACGAAATCGGCGCCCCGCGGCGTGACCACGCCGAGCCGCTGGGTCAGCGCCACGTAAGGACGGCCGAGCGCATGCGTGTAGACCATCGTGTTGGCGAGCACGCGCTTCACGTAATCGCGCGTCTCGTTGAACGGGATCGTTTCCACCCAGATCGCGCCTTCGAGCGAACCGGTCGCCGGACGCCAGGCTTGTGCGCGGGACGGTCCTGCGTTGTAGGCGGCGGCCGCGAGCGCCGGCAGTCGGCCGAGCCGCTCCTGCCAATACTTGAAGTAGAACGCGCCGAACTGCGTGTTGAGATCGACGTTTGAGATGCGGGTCGGCGAGTAGTCGCGCACGGCGAGCTGCTTCGCCACCCAGCGCGCCGTGCCGGGCATCAGCTGCATCAGACCGATCGCGCCAGCCGACGATACGATATCGGCGACGAAGCGCGATTCCTGGCGTGCTATGCCGTAGAGGATCTCCTCGTCGATGCCCTGCTCCTGCGACGCCGTCGTGAATTGGGTGCGGAAAGGGGTGAGGTAGCGCAGCGAGAAATCGTGGCGCGCTGTCGTGCGCTCCGCGGTGTTGATCGCGCGGTCGTAAAGGCCGCCGCGGCGCGCGTACTCCGCTGCGAGCAGCAGACCATCGTCGTCGAAGCCGCGGATCGCAAAGTTCCACTCGCGGACCGATTCCGCGCGCGCATCGAGCTCCGCGAGCTTGAGGGCGCGCTTCACTTCGGGCCGCGCACCGAACGCCACGAGTGCCGCCTCATCGGCTATGACCGGATTGCTCGGGACGTTGATCAGCGCCGGTCCGCCGAGTGCGTCGGCAGCGAGCAAGCCGTAATAGCCGAGGCTCGAAGCGAGACTCGCGTAGATCGCGCGCGCCTCGTCCGTGGCACCGAGCGCTGCGAGCGAGCGCGCGCGCCAGTACTGCCATCCCGGTTCCTGCTGCTCGTCCACCGGCAACGCGTCGATTGCGGCCTTGACGTCACGCCACGCGCCCGCGCGCAACGCCGCTCGTACGCGCCATGTGCGCTGCTCGGACGTCAATGCAACCTCGCCGCCTTCCCGATACCACTCGTTCGCCGACGGATGCAGCTGCCGCGCGGCGTAGTAGGCCACCCGCGAATGTCCGTAGTTGCGATCGGCTTCCGGCAGATGCATGCGCCATTTGATCCACGCCTCGTGTGCCTCGGCCGCGTCCTTGCGCGCGGCACGATCGAGCGCGTACAGGGCGAGCTCGCGGCCGGCCGTCGTGTTCCATGCGAACGGGCCCTTCGACACGGCTCGCAGGGGATCGCGATCGATCGCAACGAGCTCACGCTCGGTGATGCGATCCTGCGGCGGCATGTCCGCGGCAATCGCGTGCGCAAGACGCGTATTTCCAGCGGCGGTCGCAAGGCGGAAGCGCTCCCGCCGATCCGCCGCCGACAGCTCGCCGCGCGCAATCAGCGCGCCGAAAAGCGGCTCGCACGCGTCGGGGGTGGATGATCCGGTGAACCACAACGGCCTCGCGCCGGCGAGCGCCCCGACGCCGTCCCGCTGATAGCGATATTGCACGCCGTAGCACGCGAGCTCGGTGTCGTCCGTCGCCGACTGCCTAGATTCGACGGCGAAGCGATCCCAGTCTCCGCGCTTACCGAGTGTCTTCAGCCACTCGCCGCGAAGCCGCTCGGCGAGCGGGCCGTCGGGATAGCTTGCGATGAACCCCTGCACCATTTCAGGCGAGGCGTCATCGAGGCGAGACTTGAGCTGCCAGTACCGCACGTAGCGCTCGAGCAAATGCCCGGACAGCGCAGGAACGAGCGCATCGAGCCGACGCCAGTCCCCGCGCTCGTAGGCCGCCTTGGCCGCCAGGAACTCGGCGTCGGACTGTGCGCGCGCGTGCGGAACGATGCATAGCGTCGCGATGGCCAGGACCACGGACGCAAGCGCGTTCATCGAAAGACGTTGCATGCGTTTCATCGCACTGATTGTCGCTTATCCCCGGTTCCCGGTTCAACGTTAAACGCACGTGCACGACAAGCGGACTCTATCGCCGTCGAACGGCGCAACACACCGCGCTTCTATGAGTCAGTGCACGGCCCGGCCGGGGACCGACCCGTTCTGCGTCGGGCTGCTAGAATCGCGCACCTCTGATGTACGGCCGGGAGCATCGCATGGCACAGCGCAAAGCGGCGCCGCAGATCGGCCTCGTCATGGGCAGCGACAGCGACTGGGATGTAATGAAGCAGGCCGCCCTGCAACTCGACGCGTTCGGCGTTGCGTATGAATCCCGCGTGCTCTCGGCACACCGCATGCCGGACGAAATGTTCGAGTACGCGGAGGATGCAGGGCCTCGCGGACTGCGCGCGATCATCGCCGGTGCAGGCGGCGCGGCGCATCTCCCCGGCATGCTCGCCTCAAAGACGACGATCCCCGTGCTCGGCGTTCCCGTCCCGTCGCGCTATCTGCGCGGTGCGGACTCGCTGTTGTCGATCGTGCAGATGCCGACCGGCGTTCCCGTCGCCTGCTTTGCGATCGGCGAGGCAGGCGCGGCCAACGCGGCGCTCTTCGCGATCGCAATGTTCGCGGCAACGGACCCTTCGATCGCGCGAAAGCTCGTGGCGTTCCGTCAGAAGCAGACGACGGATGCTCGGGCCAAGCAGCTTCCTCCCGCGCGATGACCGGGACGCACGCGGTCGCACACCGGCGTTGAACGCAGCAACTTCATCAACCGAGCGGGCAACACCGATTGCCCCGGGGTCCTGGTTCGGACTCCTGGGAGGCGGCCAGCTCGGGCGCATGTTCTGCATGGCGGCGCAGAGCCTCGGATATCGCGTCGCCGTGCTCGACCCGGGCAAGGACAGCCCGGCAGGCACCGTGGCGGATCGGCACATCGAAGCCGACTATCTCGACCGCGAGGCGCTCGCGACGCTGCGCGAATCGTGCGCAGCGGCCACCACCGAATTCGAGAACGTCCCGGCCGCGGCGCTCGAGTTCCTCGCGCGCGAGCGGCGGGTGACGCCGGGAGCGGCGAGCGTCGCGATCGCACAGGACCGGATCAGTGAGAAGACGTTCCTGGCCGGCAATGGATTTGCCGTCGCACCGTTCGCGGTCCTCCGCACGCGTCCCGACGCGGCCTCGGTGGATGAGGCGCTCCTGCCTGGCATCGTGAAGAGCGCACGCTTCGGCTACGACGGCAAGGGCCAGGTTCGGGTGCGAACGCGCGACGATGTCATCGCGGCATTCGACGCCATGGCGCAGAGTGCCGCGATCCTCGAGCGGATGATCGACCTCGAGCGCGAGATCTCGGTAATCGTCGCGCGCGACGACGGCGGCAACGTCGCTTGCTGGCCGGTCGCGGAGAACCAGCACCGCGAGGGCATCCTGGAGGTGTCGATCGTTCCCGCGCGCATCGGCGCGCACGTTGCCGCCGACGCCGCGCGTATCGCGACGTCGATCGCAGCGACGCTCGACTACCGGGGCGTGCTGTGCGTCGAGCTCTTCGTCGCGCCGGACGAGGTGCTGCTCGTGAACGAGATCGCGCCCCGTCCGCACAACAGCGGGCACTACACGATCGACGCGTGCGCGACGTCGCAATTCGAGCAGCAGGCGCGCGTCCTCGCCGCGCTGCCGATGGGCGATACGACGCAGCACACGCCGGCCGTCATGGTGAACTTGCTGGGCGACATCTGGTTCGAAAGTGAAGACGCGCCACCGCGGGAGCCGGACTGGACGCGCGTGCTCGCGCGCGGCCTGGCGAAGCTTCACCTCTATGGGAAGCGGGACCCGCGCCCCGGGCGCAAGATGGGCCACGTCACGTGCCTCGGCGCCACGCTCGCTGACGCGTTGGCGACGGCGGCGGCGATCAAGCGCGACCTCGGCATCCCGCAATGATCGACGCGCCGCTCGCCGGCGTCACGGTGCTCGATCTCACCCGCCTGCTGCCGGGGCCGATGTGCACACTGTATCTTGCCGATCTCGGCGCGGACGTCATCAAGGTCGAGGACACCGCCGCGGGCGATTATGCGCGCGCGCTGGGCCTCTCCGGGGGAGCGGGCAAGACCGGGGCGACAGCCTGGTATCGCGCGCTCAACCGCAACAAGCGCTCGATTGCAGTCGATCTCAAGCGCCCATCGGGACACGCAGCGTTCATGTCGCTCGCACGAAACGCGCATGTCGTCGTCGAAGGCTTCCGACCGGGCGTCGTGGGATCGCTCGGCGTCGACTACGAGGCCGTGCGAAACATCAATATTCGTATCGTGTATTGCGCGCTATCCGGGTACGGGCAAACGGGGCCGCGGTCGCTCGCACCCGGCCATGACATCAATTACCTGGGGTATGCCGGTGCGCTCGCCTACAGTGGCGAACGCCATGGCGCGCCTGCGCTTTGCAACCTGCAGATCGCCGACTTGCTCGGGGGTGCGGCCAGCGCCGCCATCGCAATTCTCGGGGCGCTGTTCGGCGCACAGCGCAGCGGCCGCGGACGCTATATCGACGTCGCGATGGCCGACGCAGTGCTCGCACACGAGATATTCCTGCTCGGTGCGCTGGAGGATCATGGCGCCGTCGCGCCGCGTGGCGAGGACCTGCTGACCGGCGGCGTGCCCTGTTATGGTGTCTATGCGACGAGCGATGGACGGTGGCTCGCAGTCGGCGCCCTGGAGCCGAAGTTCTGGCGGACACTGTGCGAGACGCTCGGGCGCGAAGACCTCCTGCCGCTCCAGTTCACGACCGGCGCGGAGGGCGACGCCGCGTGCGCGGCGCTTGCCGAAGTCTTCGCGGGGGCGACGCTCGCGCAGTGGCAAGCTCGACTCGAACGAATCGAATGCTGCGTCACCCCCATCCTGACGTTCGAAGAAGCGTTGGCCGATCCCCAGTTCGTATCCCGCGCGATGTGCGTGGCGAGGCCCGACGGCTCGCGCCAGCTCGCGCCGCCGTTTAGGCTGACGCCGCCCGCGTTCGACATCGTGCGTGACGCACCCGCTCAGGGCGAGCACACGGACGACGTGCTGCGCGACGCGGGATACAGCGCCGACGCAATTGAAGCGCTGGTCCGCGAGGGCGCGGTCAAGCGCGCTTCGTAGGCCCGCGCACGCTTTCGCGCACGGCGGCCGTCGGCAACTCCGCCACGCGAGCGTACTCGGGGTCCGTGAAGCGGGCGCCGTTACGCATGTACTCCAAGGCCATGTCCGTGGAGTCCACGCCCCAGAAGAGCTCGCTGCCAACCGCAATTGTCGGAACGCCGAACACGCCGCGGGCGATCGCCGCGTCCGTTTCGCGACGGAGCGCGCCCTTCACTTCGGGGTCTGCGATGCGCGCGTCCGCATCGTCGATCCCGAGCTGATGCAGAAGCTCGGCCCACTCGAGCGGCAGGTCGGGGAGTCGACCGTCTCGCCACACGAAGCGAAAGATATGCGTGATCGCATCCAGCCGGCATTCGCATGCGAGCGCAAGCCGCAGCAATGGAATGGGGTTGAACGGGTGGGCGTGCGGGAACTTGAGCGGAATGCTGAGCGCCCTCGCCTGCCAAACGACGAAACGGTATGTGAATACGCGCTTCGGACCGATCTCGGCGGGTCCCTTCTGTCCGTTGGCATCCAGAACCGCGGCGAACACGATCGGCCGCGGCCGCATCGACGCCGCGTACGGCTGGAGCTTCTCGCATTGCAGATACGAGAATGGAGAAACGAAATCGAAGTACCAGTCGGCGATCATCCGATCACGGCTCGTTCGCCCGACGCGTGGCGATTGCGCTCCACACGTTCCGGCGCGCGCCGTCGTCGAGCGTGCTCCACGCCGCAATCTCTTCGAGCGTGCGGGCGCAGCCGACGCAGAGGCCCGTCACCGGATCGATCCGACAGACGCTGATGCACGGTGAAGCAACGCTGGCGCCGTAGGAGGGTATCGTCTGAGGCGGTCCGGCCATCGCGTCATCGACCTGCGTTGGCGGAGTTCGGGTCGTAGCGAAACCACGCGACGAGTCGCGTCACGATGCGCCGGGCGGCACGGTACGCCTTCGGCAGCAGCCAGATCATCACGGCTATAAGCGCGAGCACGGCGACACCCGCGGCGAGAGGGTGTGCAATCGCAAGCCACAGCAATCCGCCCACGGCGACGTCCTCGGTGAGCGACGCCGCCCAGTTCGAGAAAGGCTCGGGCGACGTGTTGATGACGGCGCGACTGCTCGCCTTGGTGAAATGGCTCCCGGCGGCGAGCGTGCCGCCGAGGATTGCCGCGGCAAGCGTCATTGCGCTCGATGAGTCCCCGAACACACCGGCGGCAAGCGCAGCCCCGGCGGGAATGCGGATCAGCGTGTGCACGACGTCCCACAGCGAATCGACGCCCGGGACCTTGTCCGCGAAGAACTCGACGAAGCACATGAAGCCGGATGCCGCGAGCACCAGTGGATGTGCGAGTGCCGCGAGGCCGGCCGGCAAGTCGATGAAGCCGAGGTATCCCGCAGCGCCGACAATGAACAGCACCGCGTAGAGCCGCAAGCCGCTTGCGATGCCGAGCGCCGCGGCAAGCGCGACCAATTGCCAGGTATCGAAATGCGCGAGAGCGTCCATGGGTGCGTGGGAATCTACCTCAAGATGGGCTGCAGGGATTCTGTGATAAGTTCACGGCCGGATCAATCGCGTGCAATCGTGGCGAGGCGTGCCGCCAGCACGATGAACAGCGCGCCCGCTGCTCGCTGCATCCACACAAGCCCCCGACCGCCTCCTCGCAGCCGAGTTCCGGCGCGACTCGCGAGCCAAGCGACAGCGAGATTGACGAACAGGCTGTTGAAATTGAACAACGCGCCGAGCAGGAGGAATGCGAGCGCCTTCGCCGGCGCTTCGGCGGCGATGAATTGCGGAACGAATGCGAGGAAGAACAGCGCGACCTTCGGATTGAAGACGTTGATCATCAGCGCCTCGCGAAAGATGCGAGGCGCGAAGGCGGACGCGAACCCGTTCGTGCGCGGGCGCATGGCCGGCTGCCGCACCGACGAGCCGGACTCGGAACGCGCGATCTCCGGCGATCCACGGGACAGGATCAGCCGCACGCCCGCATAAAGCAGATAGAGCGCGCCGCACCACTTGACGATCTCGAACGCCGTCGCGGACGTCGCCAGCAGTGCGGACAGGCCGAGCGCCGCTGCGAACGTATGCACGAAGCAGCCGGCGATGATGCCGAGCACGGCGGCAGCTCCGTCGTGGAATCCGCCCGCCGCACTGCGCGCGGCGATGTACGCCATGTCGGGACCCGGCGTCAGGTTGAGCAGCAGGCCGGCAACGATGAACAACGCGACGTCGTGCACGCCGCTCATGTGGCGTGCGGACGCGGATGACCGGGCATCAACTGGTACGGATGCTTCCACCCGGGTTCGCTTCGAAGGCGCTCGATCCAGTCGCGAAGGTGCGGATAGCGATCCCAGTCGACGCCGATCTCCTCGGGCCAGAACACGTACCCGCAGAGCGAAAGATCGGCGATGGTGAGCCGGTCCGCAGCGACGTAGCGTCGCCCTTGCAAATGCGCGTCGAGGATGCCCCACGCAGTTCGCGCACGCTTGGCGAACTCGGCGAGGACGGCAGCATCGGCATCCGCGGCGAACGTGCGGAGATAGCGGTACGTCGCCGTGTAGCTGGTGAACTTGTGGTTATCGAAGAGGAGCCAACGCAGCACCTCGCGCCGCTCGTCCTCGTCCGCGGGACCGAACTTGCCGAGCCGCGCCGCCAGGTAATCGAGGATCACGCCCGACTGCGACAGACGCAGCCCGCGGTGCTCGAGCACCGGGACTTCGCCCATCACGTTGATCGCGCGATAGCCCGGTGTATGCGTCTCTCCGCCGAAGTAATCGACGTGGCGCGGTGCCCAGTCTGCACCCGCGAGTTCCAGCATGAGCGCGGCCTTGTAGGCGTTACCGGACTGCGCGAAACAGTGAAGAACGTACTCGGCCATGCAGCGTTCGTCTCGACTAGAACCCGCCGGTGGCGAGCCAGCGATCGATCTGCTCGAATCGATCGAAACCCCAGAACGGTTCGTCGTCGACGAACACGAACGGTGATCCGAAGACTCCCGCCGCAATGGCAGCGTCCACGTCCTGCCGAAGCTGGTCCTTGATGGCAGGATCATCGATGGCCGTGCGCGCCCGCTCCCGATCGACGCCCGCCTGGGCGGCAACGTCCGCGGCTACGTCGGCGTTCGAGATGTCGCGATCGTCGACGAAGTAGGCACGGTAGAGCGCCTTGACGAGCCCGGCGCTCGCGTCGGGCGTCGTCGCCTTGCACCAGATGACGACGCGGGCAGGTGCCTGCGTGGCGATCGGAAACCGCGTGGGCATGTTGAATGGAATGCCGTGATAACGCGCACTGCGCGGAAGGTCGCGGCGCGTGTAATCGCCCTTCAGCGGAATGGAGGTGAGCGGCTGCGTCCCTGCCACCTTGAATGCGGCGCCGAGCAGCATCGGTTTCCAGTCGACGTCGCGACCGTGTCGCGCCGCGAGCGCTTCGATCCGCTGCGAGGCGAGATAGCCGTACGGCGACGAAAAATCGAAATGGAAGCGGAGCGGAGCAGGCATTTTCAGCGTCTCGCCGTCGAGGTCGATGGAGGTGATCCAGACACTTGTCGCTTGCGGACAAGGTTACGTCCGGTCGCCGTGACGTAGACGATACCCGTGTCGTCGATCGCCCGGCCCCGAACGCTGACGATATGTCCGGCGAGCGACGGCTTGTGCTCGATGGCTTCGATCGTCCATTCGAGCGTCAGCGCAGCACCCGCGGGCACGACCTTGACGAACCGGAATTCGAATCCGAGCCCGAGCGCAACGTCGTGCGCCGACAGGAAGCTCGCATCGAGTCCCATCATCAGCGCGGTGACGTGCGGTCCGCTCGCAATCAGCGTTCCGAATTCGCTCGCTGCCGCGATTGCCTCATCGTGATGCAGTGGATTATGGTCGCCGCACATCGTGGCGAACTGGCGGATCGCCTCGGCGTCGAAGGTGGCGCGGCGCGCGAAACGCGCCCCCACGCGAATCGGCCGGCCGGGCGTCTCCGCGGCCTCGTTCATGTCAGCCAAGGAGCGCGCGACCAATGACGAGTCGCTGGATGTCGCTCGTGCCTTCATAGATCTGGCACACCCGCACGTCGCGATAGATGCGCTCGACCGGGAAGTCCGTGACGTAGCCGTAGCCGCCGTGGATCTGGATGGCGTCGGAGGCGACTTCCTCCGCCATCTCCGAGGCATAGAGCTTGGCCATCGACGCTTCCTTCAGACACGGCTCGCCCGCGTCGCGGAGCGCCGCAGCGTGCCAAACCATCTGGCGCGCGACGTCGATCTTCGTGGCCATGTCAGCGAGGCGAAACGTGACCGCCTGGTGCTCGGCGAT
>JBKPOL010000411.1:0-5280 GCA_046733075.1 Pseudomonadota bacterium
CGCCGAGCCCGGGGCCGGGGAACGGATGGCGAAACACCATCTCGCGCGGCAAGCCGACCTCGAGACCCAGCTTGCGCACCTCGTCCTTGAAGAGATCGCGGAGCGGCTCGAGCAGCTTGAGATGCAGCGTTTCCGGCAGGCCGCCGACGTTGTGATGCGACTTGATCGTGTGCGCCTTGTCGCCTTTCGCGGATGCCGACTCGATCACGTCCGGGTAGATCGTGCCTTGCGCAAGCCAGCTCACGCCCGCGATCTTCGACGCCTCACGTTGGAATACATCGACGAACAGGCGGCCGATGATCTTGCGCTTCTGCTCGGGATCATCGACACCGGCCAGCGCCGTGAGGAACTCGTCGCTCGCGTCGACATGGACAACGCGCACGCCGAGATGCATGCCGAACGTGTCCATGACCTGCTCGGCCTCGTTCTGACGCAGCAGACCATGATCGACGAACACGCACGTCAGCCGAGCGCCGATCGCGCGGTGCAGGAGCGCAGCGGCGACCGACGAATCGACGCCGCCGGAAAGCCCTAGCAACACCTGCTCGTCGCCGACCTTTTGGCGAATGGCCTCGATCGCCTCGCCTGCGTAGGCCCGCATGTTCCAGTCGTGGCCGCAACCGCAGATCTCGTGCGCGAACCGCTCCAGCAGCAGCTTGCCCTGCTTCGTATGCGTGACTTCCGGGTGAAACTGGACGCCGTAAAATCGCCGGTTCTCGTCGGCCATCGCGGCGATGGCGCACGCATGCGAGGATGCGGCGACGATGAAGCCCGGCGGGGCCTCGATTACCTTGTCCCCATGGCTCATCCAGACGTCGAGCAGACCATGTCCTTCGGCATTGCGGCGATCCTCGATGTCACGGAAGAGCGCCGTATGGCCGCGCGCGCGCACCTCGGCGTGCCCGAACTCCCTCATCCGGGACGCTTCCACCTTGCCACCGAGCTGCGCGGCCATCGCCTGCATCCCGTAACAGATGCCGAGCACGGGCACGCCAAGCTCCCAAACAGCGCCGGGCGCACGCGGCGTGTCCTCGCTCGTGACGCTCGAAGGCCCGCCCGACAGGACGATGCCCTGTGCGCCGAACGCGCGCACGAAAGCGTCGCCGACGTCGTACGAGTGAATCTCGCAATAGACGTTGGTCTCCCGCAGCCGGCGCGCGATGAGCTGCGTGTATTGCGCCCCGAAGTCCAGGATCAGGATCTTGCAGTGCGACAACGCTGTCATTTACCGGGCGAAGGTGTTCGGTTCCGTGCGACGAGAAGCGGCGGGACGAGGCGAAACTGCAGGGCGCATACGCGCGAGAAAGAATGTGCTCGAGCCATGCATCAGGACTTCGAGCGCGTCTCCCGACAACCGTGACAGGCCCCGCGGCCGCAGTACACGGATGGAATCAATCGGTGCGGTAATTGGGAGCTTCCTTGACGATCTGCACGTCGTGCACGTGCGATTCGCGCACACCTGCCGAGGTGATCTCCACGAACTCCGCGCGCGTTGACAGCTCGCGAATCGTCGGACAACCGCAGTAGCCCATCGCCGCACGCAGCCCGCCGGTCAGCTGCAGGATCACGTTCGCGAGCGATCCTTTGTAGGGCACGCGCCCCTCGATCCCTTCGGGAACGAGCTTTTCTGCAGCGCCTTCGCCTTCGGCGTCCTGAAAATAGCGATCCGAACTTCCGAGTTGCATCGCACCGATCGAACCCATGCCGCGGTAGCTCTTGTAAGAGCGTCCCTGGTAGAGCTCGATGTCGCCGGGCGACTCCTCCGTGCCCGCAAAGAGACTGCCGAGCATCACGGCCGAAGCGCCTGCGGCAATCGCTTTCGCCACATCGCCCGAGTAGCGGATGCCGCCGTCGGCGATCAACGGGACATCGTCGCGCGACACCCCGGCAAGCGCTTCCTGGATGGCAGAAATCTGCGGAACGCCCACACCGGCGACGATGCGCGTCGTGCAGATCGAACCCGGACCGATGCCGACCTTCACTCCATCCGCGCCGTGATCGACAAGCGCCTTGGCACCTGCAGCCGTCGCTATGTTGCCGCCGATTACCTGCACCTGCGAATGGCGCTTCTTGACCCACGATACGCGGTTGAGGACGCCCTGCGAATGTCCGTGCGACGTATCGACAACGATCACGTCGACGCCGGCCGCCACCACGGCGTCGACCCGCTCTTCGGTGTCGTCGCCGGTGCCCACGGCCGCACCGACACGCAGCCTTCCGAGCTCGTCCTTGCACGCACTGGGATGCTCGGTGGACTTCTGGATGTCCTTCACGGTGATAAGACCGCGCAATTCGCGCGCGTCATTGATAACGAGCACGCGCTCGAGCCGATGCCGGTGCATCAGCGCCTTCGCCGTATCGAGGTCCGTCCCCTCCGGCACGGTCACGAGCCGCGACGCGGGCGTCATGATGTTCGAAACCGGCTGGTCGAGCTCCGTCTCGAAGCGCAGGTCGCGATTGGTGACGATGCCGACGACGCGCCTGCCGTCGACCACGGGAAGCCCCGAGATCCGGTACTGTTGCGTGAGCGCAAGCACCTGCCGCACGGACATCGTGGGCGGAATGGTGATCGGATCCTTGACGACGCCGCTTTCGAAGCGCTTGACCTTCGCAACTTCGGCCGCCTGCCGTGTCGGCGTCATGTTCTTGTGCACGATGCCGAGTCCACCCTCCTGCGCGATTGCGATCGCGAGGCGCGCCTCGGTTACCGTGTCCATCGCCGCTGACAGGAGCGGGATGTTGAGCGCGATCGAGCGGGTAAGGCGGGTGACCAGCGAAACGTCGCGGGGAACGACGAGGGAGTGGGCGGGAACGAGTAGTACGTCGTCGAACGTGAGTGCCTTGCGGACGACACGCATCAAACTCCTCCTTCTCGCAAAAATCGATTATACCCGCGCGGTCTCGCGCTCCCGGCGTTGCGGTTCTGCGCGCAGCGTCCCGGCGCTGCTCCCGTCACGCCGCGTCGAGCGAGCCACGAACAGGAACTTGTCTGCCCCGCGACGTACCGGGCACGCGACAGTGGAGCCGTTCGGCAGCGTGAATTGACGGCTGATCAATTGACGAGCGCCGTATCAGCGCGGTAACTTGCCAATGTCATAATCGACGATTGGGCGACCATGTCTCGCACCCCGCTGCTGCTCGCCGCATGCCTGCTGGCCGTCACGTTGCCGTCGTCCGCGGTGGCGGCACTGTACAAATGGACCGACGCCCAGGGTCGCACCGTGTATTCGGACCAGCCTCCTTCCACGAGCGTGAAGAGCGAGCAGCTGCGGGCGCCGCCGCCGCCCGCCAATCCGAACGCGGCCAAGGAGCTCGCGCAGCGCGAAGCTGAATACCGCAAGCGGCAGACCGAACAAACGGAAGCCGCTGCGAAAAGCGAGAAGGAGCGCGCGGATGTCGCCAAGCGCACCGAGGCGTGTGCGCAAGCCAAGGGCCAGTTGAAGCAACTCGGCGAAAGCCAGCTCGCGATCTACCGCTACAACGAGAAGGGCGAGCGCGAGGTGATGGATGACGACGCTCGCGGACGCGAGCGTGCGAAGATCAATGCGTTCATCCGCGACAACAAGTGCCCGGCTTGAAGTCGATCAAAATGTCGGCGACCGGGCCGCTTACTCCAAGGCCCGGAGCGAGCCGGCGGTAGCAGGTACGAAGTACAGCGAGGCGAGCGGGGGTACGACCAGGCAATCGGCCCGCACAGCCACGCAGCCACTTTGGCCGCTACTTTTTCTCGAGCGCGGCCTGGTTGATCTTCACGTCGCCGTCCGCCTTGAGCGCCGCGAGATACGCGCTCATCAACTCCCGACCGATCTCGCTGCCGACACGCGCGCCCGCCGACTGGATTTTCGTCGCGTCGGGAGCGGGCGCTTCGATGACGTTCTGGACCTTGTAGATGGAGTAGCCCCCACGCTCGTTCACGCTGCCCGAATACGCCGGCAGCTTGTGCGAATCCGCGTCGAAGATCGTCTTCAGTGCTTCCGTTGGAAATCCGGGTTGCGCTTGATTGCGTGTAACGGTGACAGGCTTGCCGAACGTGAGACCTGCTTCACGCTCCTTGCCCTGCGCAAGCAGCGCGAGCTTTTCGCGTCCGACCTTCTGCGCCATCTCGCTTGCACCCTGACGCGTCAGTTGCTGGCGGATCTCGTCCTGCACTTCGGCGAACGGCCGCGGCGCCGCCGGCTTGTACTCGACGACGCGACCCGCCATGAGCGCGTTCGGGCCCACCTCCATCGCTTCGGTATTTCGCTTGCTTTGCAGTGATTCGGGCGAGAACAGCGCCTGCACGAACTTGGCATTGCCGAGCGCGAGCGCCTGGATCTGCTGGCGCGTGAGCAGTTGCGTGGTCTCGACCTTGAGATCGAGCGCCTTCGCCGCGCCCGCGAGAGAATCCGCCTGCTCGTACACGAGATTCTGAAACTGGTCGGCGGACGTTGCGAACCTCTGGGCGGCCTTCTGTCGCTTGAGGTCGGCCTCGATGCGGCCCTTCACTTCGTCGAAGCTCTGCACGTGCGACGGCGTCACTCCGGTGACTTTGATCACGTGATAGCCAAAGTCCGTTTGCACCGGACCGACGATGTCCCCGACTTTCGCGGCAAACACCGCATCTTCAAATGGCTTCACCATGGCACCGCGTGCAAAGGAGCCCAAGTCGCCGCCTTGCGCCGCTGATCCCGTGTCCTGGGAGTTCGCCTTGGCGAGCTCCGCGAACCCGTCCGGCTTCGCGCGTGCCTTCTCGAGCAGCGCCGTTGCCTTCTGCTTCGCCGCCGCCTTGTCGGCTTCACTTGCATCCGGCTTGGCCGCTATCAGGATGTGCGACGCCTGCCGCTCCTCGTTCGTCGTGTACTGCTTGGCATTCGCGTCGTACGCCTGCTTGAGCTCGGCGGGATCGACCTTGATCTGCGCGGCGATCGCGTCCTGGTTCAGCACGAGGTATTCGATCTTGGCGAGCTCCGGCGTATTGAACGCCGACGGATTCTTGTCGTAGAACGCCTTCACGTCCGCGTCGCTGACCTTGACGGCTTTCTCGAACGACTCGGTGGCGATCGGCGCCACCGCCACCTCCCGCTTCTGCTCGAGCAGCGAAAGATAGCGCTGCACGGACGACTGCGCGGCGATGCTGCCGTTCACGATCGGATCCTGCAGCGGCGCAAGCACCAGTTCGCCGCGCACGCGCTGCTCGAAAGCGACCGGCGACATGCCTTGCGCTGCAAGCACCTGCCGATACTTGTCGGCCGAGAACTTTCCATCCTCCTGGAACGGCGGCAGGCCTGCGATGAACTGCTG
>JBKPOL010000412.1:0-18567 GCA_046733075.1 Pseudomonadota bacterium
GGCGCGGGCGCCGGGCGCGCGATCGCCGAGTCGTTCGGCGCACACGGCTGGCGGGTCGGCTTGATCTCGCGTGACGAGAATCGCCTGCGCGATGGGAAGCGGAAGATCGACGAGGCCGGGAGCGAAGGGCTCGTACTGCCCTGCGACGTGGCGGACGCGCCGCGCGTTTTCGAGGCGCGCGACCGCGTCGTCGCCAAATGGGGCCGCGTTGACGTATGGGTCAATTGTGCGATGGCGACGGTCGTCGGGCCGGTCGTCGACGTCACGCCGGACGAATACCGTCGGGTCACCGAGGTGACGTACCTCGGTGCCGTGCATGGAACGCTCGCGGCCCTGGAGGTCATGCGACCGCGGAACCGCGGCAGCATCATCCAGGTGGGATCCGCGCTCGCCTATCGCGCGATTCCGCTTCAATCGGCGTACTGCGCGAGCAAATTCGCAATCCGCGGCTTCACCGATTCGTTGCGCGTGGAGCTGATCCACGATCGATCGGACGTTCACATCACGATGGTGCAGATGCCGGGGATGAACACGCCGCAGTTCGACTGGGCGCGCAACAAGCTCGATTACGCCTACCAGCCTGTCGGAGACGTGTTCGATCCCGACGTCGCCGTGGATGCCGTATGGCGCGCACTGCGCGAAGCTCCGCGCGAGCTGTGGGTCGGCGGCAGCGCGATCGAGGCGATGACGGGGCAGCTCATTGCACCCGCGCTGCTCGATCGCTACCTTGCGCACGCCGCATGGGAAGGGCAGATAAGCGACGTGCCGAATCCGCACGCGCCCGGCAACCTCTTCGCGCCCGCGTCAGGTCATCAAGGCGCGCGCGGCCGTTTTGGAGCTCGTGCGAAACCCGGGGCCGCCATCGTGGATCCGGATCGAGTTCGCACGGCGCTCATGACGGTGATGATTGCGGTCGTCGGGGCGCTCTCCGCAATCAGGATCGTGCAGCGGCGATAGCCGGTCGCGTCGGTGAGCGCCACGCTCGCGCAGTTGCAGGCCGCACACGGCGGGGCGCTCGCCAATCCCTCTGCTACCGGCGCCCGGGCGCCGCAGGCGTGGATGATGACGACGGGCATCGAATGCAGTTACCCGACCGTCCAGGGCGGACGCCGGCGCGACGAGCTCGAAGCGACGAGGCATTACGCCTCATGGCGCGAGGACTTCGCACTGTGCCGGTCGATCGGTGCGCGCTATCTTCGCTACGGCCTGCCGTATTACCGCATGCACCTCGGTCCGGGACGTTACGACTGGTCGTTCGCGGACGAAGTGCTTCCCGCATTGTGGGACAGCGGCACCATTCCCATCATCGACCTGTGTCATTTCGGCGTTCCCGACTGGGTCGGCAATTTCCAGAACCGGGACTGGCCGCAGCTCTTCTGCCAGTACGCCGGGGCGTTTGCCGAGCGCTATCCGTGGATCAAGTTCTACACGCCGGTGAACGAGATGCTGGTGTGTGCGCGCTTCAGCGGCAAATTCGGCCTTTGGAACGAGCAGGAGCGAAGCGATGCGTGCTACGTGAGCGCGCTCGTCAACCAGTGTCGCGCGACGCTGCTTGCAATCGGCGAGATCCTGAAGCGGCGCAAGGACGCCGTGTTCGTGCAAAGCGAGATCGCGGAAGCGTACATCGAGCGCTTCCCCATTACGCGCGAGGAGGTGGATTTTCGCAACCACTTCCGCTTCGTGACGTTCGATTTCCTGTACGGGCGGCCGCCGTACGCCGACGTCCTTCTCTTCCTCACCGACAACGGGTTCCATCGCGAGGATTACGACTGGTTCATGGCGCGCGGACGCGAATCCGCGCAGTTCTGCGTGCTCGGCATGGACTATTGCGCGAACAACGAGCGCACGATTGCTGAGGATGGCACGCACATGGAAGAGGGCCTGATGCTGGGCTGGGCGCCGATCACGCTCGACTACTACGATCGGTTTCGTCGTCCGCTGATGCTGACGGAGACGAACACGCTCGACGACGGCCACGGCAGGAGCGTCGAGTGGCTGCTGCAGACATGGCACCAGGCGAACTACCTGCGTCACCACGGCGTTCCGGTCCTCGGCTATACGTGGTACAGCCTGATCGACCAGGTCGACTGGGACATTCAGCTTCGCGAGATACGCAACGTCGTGAATGCGAACGGACTGTTCACCATCGATCGCAAGCCGCGCGATGTGGCCAACGTGTATCGCGAGCTCGCCGAGCATTATGGAGACAGTCCGCTCTTCGAGACGATGCCTGCGGGACTGCGCTCGCCGCTGCACTTGCGGCAGGAACCGGTGAACGGCGGGACGCGGAAGTAACGGTTGTTCTTGCCGGGCACGGTTTTGCGCCGCACGCATCCGTGGTCGCACCGACCTGCGCCGCTCGCTTCAGGCGGAGCGCAGGCGCGAGACGATCTTTAGCCTTCCCGCTCGGGTTCCGGCAAGCACTCGCGCGTAGAATTTTCCCGGGCGATTCGGTCGCGAAGCATTGCGGGATCGAGAGCGTCGTAGACCTCGAACGGCTGGTGTATCCAGGGACTGTCGGCAAGATGTTCGACCCAGTAGTCGGGCTTGAACACCGAGCACGCCTTCCACCAGAGCACGGCAGTGCGAAGTTCGACGACGTGCGGGAAGCGCCGCGGCAATTCGTCGTGCACGGCGGCGAGCGTATGCCCCGAATCGACCATGTCGTCGACCAGAAGCACGCGATCACCGAGCCGCGGCTTGGTCATCGTCATGTGCTCCGCAATGACGAGCTCGCCGCGGACCGTGCCGCCTTCGGACGTATACGAGTGCGTGGAGAGGATCGCGAGCGGCTGGTCGAAGATCCGCGACAGCACGTCTCCGACGCGCAGGCCGCCGCGCGCGATGCAGATGATCTGGTTGAAGCGAAAGCGCGACTCGTAGACAGACAGCGCAAGCCGCTCGACTAGCAGGTTGTACTCCGACCACGTCACATGCACGGTCATGTCGCATTCTCGCTTTTCCTACCTCGAATCGTCTGGCTCCGCCAGCGATTCGAGGCATGCATCTTCGGACAAAAGCAGGTTTTCACTCTTGTCCGCTCACCCAAACGGATGATGCACGAGAATCGTCTCGCCGCGGTCGGGACCCGTCGAGACGATGGCGATCGGCACTTCGGTCAACGCCTCGATCCTTCTCAGATACGCGCGTGCGGCGGTCGGCAGGTCGTCGAACGTCCGGGCGCCCACGGTGCTTTCCTTCCATCCGGGCATCGTCTCGTAAACCGGCGTGCAGCGTGCGACCGCATCGGCGCCCGTCGGAATCAGATCGGCACGCACCCCATCGATCGTGTAGCTCGTGCAAAGCCGGATCTCGGGCAGTGTGTCGAGCACGTCGAGCTTGGTGATGCACTGGCCGTCGACACCGTTCAGGTGGAACGAGCGACGAAGCGCCGGGACGTCGATCCAGCCGCAGCGGCGAGGCCGGCCCGTCACGGATCCAAACTCGTTGCCGCGCTTGCCGAGCGTCATGCCGACGTCGTCCGTCAGTTCGGTCGGAAACGGTCCCGTCCCCACGCGCGTCGTATACGCTTTCACGATGCCAAGCACGTAATCGATCATGCGGGGGCCGATGCCGCTGCCCGTGGCGGCCGCACCGGCGATGCAGTTCGAGCTCGTCACGTACGGATACGTCCCGTGGTCGATGTCGAGGAGCGCGCCTTGCGCGCCCTCGAACAGCAGCGAATCGCCGCGGGTGCGCGCCTCGTGGATCAGCGCAGCGACGTCGGCGACCATCGGCGCGATCTGTTCCGCCAACGCGAGCAACTCGTCGCGCATCGGCGCAAACGGCACCGGCTCCGCCTTGTAGTAGTGAACGAGCGCGAAGTTATGAAACTCGACGAGCGCCGCGAGTCGTTCCGCGAAGCGCGGCGGATCGAGGAGGTCCTGGATGCGCAGCGCACGGCGGGCGACTTTGTCCTCGTATGCGGGCCCGATGCCGCGGCCCGTCGTGCCGATCTTGACGTCGCCCAATGCGCGCTCGCGCGCCTGGTCGAGCGCCACGTGCACGGGAAGCACGAGCGGACATGCGGGCGAAATGCGCAGCCGCGGCCGCACGCGCACGCCGGCCGCTTCGAGCTCGCCGATCTCCTGCAGCAGCGCGGAAAGCGAGAGCACGACGCCATTGCCGATCAGGATGGGAACGCCTTCGTGCAGCACGCCGGAAGGAATGAGGCGCAGGACTGTCTTGCGGCCGCCGGTGACGAGCGTATGCCCGGCGTTGTGTCCGCCGTGGAAGCGCACCACACCCTGGGTGCTTTCGGTGAGCCAATCGACGATCTTGCCCTTGCCTTCGTCACCCCACTGGGCGCCGATGACCACGACGTTCTTGCCCATTGTCCGAAAGTCCGCGTCAGGGATGAGATTAGGGTGCGAAATGCGCAACGTATCGAAGCGCGTCGTCTCGCATGTCCGTCGCGGATCGCCGCTTCACTCTGCGCTCACGTGTTCCGTGCAAGGACGCTTGCGAGCTGGCGCAGGTCAAAGGTGAACCCGGTGGCCGGACGCGCGCGCCCGAACGCCTTGCCAATGCCGTCGTAACGGCCGCCATTGCCGAGCGCAGTCGGTTCGCCCGCCGTGAATACCGAGAATATCGCGCCATTCTGGTAATGATAGCCACGCAGGTCGGCGAGATCGATGTGCAATGCGAGGACGAGCGGCGCACTCTGATCGGCCAGCGCCTGCAATGCGGCGAGCGCGTTGGCGATCGATGGAATGTCGGGCAACTGCGCGCGCGCGGCCTCGAGCACTTCGCGAGCAGGCCCGTAGAGCGTCGGCAACGCGTTGAGCGCATCCCGCCATGCGCCGGGCAGTCCCCGCGTCAGCTCGCGAACCGCCGGCCGATCCTTGGTGCGCATCGCGTCGAACAGATCGATCTCGCGGGCACCGATGCCCGCACCGTTCACCAGCGCGCGATACACGCCGACGTGACCGAGGTCGAGATGCAGTTCGGACAGTCCCGCGGCGGCGAGCGACGAGACCAGGAGCTCGATCACCTCGCGGTCGCCCTCGATTCCCGGGACCCCGAAGAGCTCCGCGCCCACTTGCACGACCTCGCGCGTGGCGCCGGGCCCTTCCGTCACCGCGCGCAGCACGCTGCCGGCATAGCACAGGCGCGTTGCGCCCGACTCGTTCAGCAGGTGCGCGTCGATCCGCGCGACCTGCGGCGTGATGTCGGCGCGCACGCCGACGAGCCGACCTGAACGGGGATCGACGACCTTGAACGTCTGCAGCTCGAGATCGCGGCCGCTGCCGGTGAGAAGCGACTCGAGATGCTCGATCATCGGCGGCCGGACGAGCCGATAACCGCGCGTCGCCAGGTGATCGAGCAGCGTGCGACGCATTGCTTCGAGACGTGCGGCCTCGTCGGGAAGCACGTCGTCGATCGCTTCGGGCAGCAGCCAGTTGCGCATCGCTCCTAGTGACCTGTAGCGGGGGAATCGGTAGTGTCTGGCTTGCTCTTCGCGCCGATTGCTTCGTTGCCGTTGCTCGCAAGGGGATCTACCATTGCTTCGCAGCGGCGCCTCGCACTCGGCGCCAATAGCGGTGCCATATCACTATCGTTCACTACCGATTCCCCCGTTACAGGTCACCGTGACGGTTAGATGCCGGTCAGGTAGAGCGCCAGAAGCCCGATGCCGACCGAGATCATGCCGATGAACCGCAATTGTCCGTCGGTCAGATCCGTAAGTCGTCGAAAACCATCGCGCCAGATGCGCGGCGCGACGAACGGCAGCAGTCCTTCGAGGACCAGCAACAGGGCGAGTGCCGTCCATAACGAATCCGGCACGGCGTACCCTCGGGCCGGCCCGCGCTACTTGGCGGCACCGCGCGCTGGTGCGCGCACTGCCCCATTCTGCTTGAAGTACTGGAAGAAATCGGCGCTCGGATCGAGCACCATCAAATCGCTCTTGTTGCGAAACGTGGACTTGTAAGCATCGAGGCTGCGGTAGAACGAATAGAACTCAGGGTTCTGTCCGTAGGCCTGTGCGTAGATTGCCGAGGCCTTCGCGTCCCCTTCGCCTTTGAGCTTCTGTGCTTGGCCGTACGCCTCCGCGAGGATGACCTGCCGCTGACGGTCGGCATCCGCGCGGATCTTCTCGGATTCGGCTGCGCCGAGCGATCGCAATTCGTTCGCAACGCGCCGGCGCTCCGATTCCATTCGCTGATAGACGGGACCAGTCACGTCGGGCGGCAGCTCGACCCGGCGAAGTCGAACGTCGACGACTTCGACGCCGATCGACTTGGCGTCCGCGTTCGCCTTCTGCTGCGTGACGGAGGTGATCGCATCGCGCGCCGAAGAGATCGCCTCATGCACGTCGTGCTTGTTGAACTCCTCGGCCAGGTTCGCGCGGACGGTCTGGGCGAGACGGCGGCGCGCGGCTTCCTCGTCGCCTTGTACCGAGATGTAATACTGGCGCACGTCGATGATGCGCCACAGCACGACGAAGTCGACGAGCAGCGGCTTCTTCTCGGACGTCGTCATCCGGTCCGGCTCCGTGTTGTCGAGCGTGAGGTTCACCTTGTCGTAGAACTTCACGTTCTGCACGAGCGGCAGCTTGAAGTACAACCCGGCCGTCGTCTTCGTCTCCACCACTTCGCCGAGCTGGAACTTGACCGCGTACTTGCGCTGGTCGACGGTGTAGACCGACTGCGACGCGATGAAGAGCAGCGCGACCAGTGCGGCAAGGAGCGGCATCGTGAACTTCATCGAGGGTGTGGTCGAGGCGTCATGGCTTCGGCATTCATGTCAGCGGCTGTCGCGGTTGCGCAAGGCGTCGCGCGAACGCGATGGGTCGAGCGTCATCGAGCTCTCGCTCGGTGCCGCGCGCGTTGGCGGAACCGCGCCCGCCCCAACGTCCGGCGTGACGACGGCGGGCGCAGCGGGGACCGCCTGCTGCATCAGCTTGTCGAGCGGCAGGTACAGCAGGCTGCCGCTCTTCTGATCGACGAGCACCTTGCTCGCATTGCCGAGCACCGTCTGCATCATGTCGAGATACAGGCGGTCGCGCGTGACGGCCGGCGCTTTCTGGTATTCGACCAGGATGCGGTTGAAGCGCTCAGCGTCGCCCTGGGCGCGCTGCTCGACTTCCGTGCGGTAGCCGTTGGCCTCCTCCATCAGGCGCGCTGCATTGCCGCGCGCGCGCGGGACGACGTCGTTCGCATACGCCTGACCTTCGTTCTTCAGCCGCTCGCGATCCTGGCCGGCCTTGACCGCATCGTCGAATGCGGCCTGCACCTTGTCGGGCGGCTGCACGTTCTGCAGCGTCACCTTCTGCACGAACACGCCCGTGCCGTACCGGTCGAGGTTCTGCTGCATCAACTGCTCGGTCTGCTTCGCAATCTGCTCGCGTCCCTCGTAGAGGGTGAAATCCATCTTGCTCTTGCCGACCACTTCGCGGATGGCCGATTCGGCCACGTACGCGACGATCTGATCGGGCCGGCGATTGTTGAAGACGTAGTCCTCAGCGCTCTTCAGGTTGTATTGAACGGCGAACTGGATGTCGATGATGTTCTCGTCGTCCGTCAGCATCACCGCTTCCTTGTCGATCTTGTTCTTCGGCGTGTTGCGGTAGCCGACCTCGATGGTCTTCACCTGGGAGAAATCGACGAGCTCGACGCCCTCGACCGGAAATGGCAGGTGCCAGCGAGGGCCCGGTTGCGTCGTCTCCGTGTACTTGCCGAAGCGCGTGACGACGCCTCGCCGGCCTTCGTCGACGATATAGAAGCCGCTCGCGAGCCAGATGACGACGATCAGCGCGACGAGCATGCCCGCGCCACCGAGCGGCAAGCCACCACCCGGACGCCCGCCGCCGTCGCCCTCCTGCGGCTCGCGCTTGCGGCCGAAGAGCTCGTTCATCCGGCGATTGACGTTGCGCCAGATCTCGTCGAGATCGGGAGGTCCGGCGTTCTGGTTGCCGCGCTTCCCCCATTGGGGGTCATTCAGCGACATGTCGGGTCAGCTCGATTTTCACGCATGGTAGCGACGATTCGAAACGCGCGTAGCGCCTACGGACTCTCGCCGGAGCATTCCGGCGCGTCCGGATTCTTGGAAACAGGGACTGGCGAAACCGGGAAGCGCTCGGCCAGCGCGGCGCGCAATTCGGGGATCCCGGCGCCGGTTGCGGCGCTCACGCGGACGGACGCGATGTTACCACAGGGGTCGCGCTCGATACCGGGTGGAAGCGCGCTCAAATCCGTCTTGTTCAGCACCCGAATCTGCGGCACGTCGGCGGCGCCGATCTCGGTGAGGAGGGCGTCGACTGCGGCGATCTGTTCGTCGCGCGATTCGGCATGCGCATCGACGACGTGCAGGAGCAGGTCGGCATCGGCCGCTTCGGCGAGCGTCGCGCGGAACGCGGCGACGAGATCGTGCGGCAGGTCGCGAATGAATCCAACCGTATCCGATACGACGATGTTCTCGGCGCCGCTGATATGCACGCGGCGCAGCGTCGTGTCGAGCGTCGCGAAGAGCTGGTTTGCGACGTACACGTGCGCGGACGTGAGCCGATTGAACAGCGTCGACTTGCCTGCGTTCGTATAACCGACGAGTGCGACGGTGCGCACCGCCGCGCGACGTCGCGCGCGGTTCTGCGTCGCACGGCTCCGGGCGACGCGCCGCAGTCGTTCTCTGAGCAGCTTCACGCGCTGCGTGATGAGCCGTCGGTCGGTCTCAAGCTGCGTTTCGCCCGGACCGCGCAGTCCGATGCCGCCCTTCTGCCGCTCGAGGTGAGTCCAGCCGCCCACAAGGCGCGTGGCCATGTGATTGAGCTGCGCAAGCTCGACCTGCAGCTTGCCCTCGGCGCTCCGCGCGCGCTGCGCGAAGATATCGAGGATCAGGCTCACGCGATCGACTACTCGGCTTTCGAACGCCTGCTCGAGGTTGCGTTGCTGAACGCCCGACAGCGTGTGATCGAAGATGACGAGATCGGCCCCGGTTGCTCGCCGCTGCGCGGCGATCTCGTCGACCTTGCCCCGGCCCGCGAACAATGCAGGGTCCGGACGCGATCGGCGGCCGCCGACGTTGCCGACGACAGTGGCGCCGGCCGACGTCGCGAGCGCGGAGATTTCTGCAAGCCGCTCGGCCTGGTCTACGCGGCCGAAGTCGAGCGCGACGACGAGCGCCTTGTCCCCCGTGCCTGGCCTATCGAACATCGGGGCCGGTGGGCGCCGGGGTCAACGTTTCGCCGAGCCGCCCCCGCATTACGCGCGGGATCGCGCTTTGGCGGTTGCGCAGAGGCACCGGCCCGCCTGCGGCGCGGGCGGCGTCGCACACCGCGGGACGAGCGTCAGCTTTCGGTTTCGTGATGATTCTGATGCGGCATCGCGACGGGACGCGATGGCACGACCGTCGAGATGGCGTGCTTGTAGACCATCTGTGTGACAGTGTTCTTGAGCAGCACGACGTACTGGTCGAACGATTCGATCTGTCCCTGGAGCTTGATGCCGTTCACCAGGTAGATGGAAACCTGCACGTGTTCCTTGCGCAGCGTGTTCAGAAACGGGTCTTGTAGCATTTGCCCTTTATTGCTCATCGATGAGCTCCGTGCTTGTTATTCCGCACCTTTCATCTCGGCCCGCATCGCGGGCCGCGTCGCATCGCGACGGGTATTCTTCAGCGGCGTGCGGCGGTATCCGCGTACGGGTTGGCGCCTGTCTTGAATTCTATCCTAAGGGGCGTGCCGCGCAGTTTGAACGCATCGGTGAAGAAATGTTCCAGGTAGCGCCGGTAGGCGTCCGGCACCCGGTTCAGCGCCGAGCCGTGAACGATGACGAGCGGCGGATTCATCCCGCCCTGATGCGCGTACCGCATCTTCGGGCGGACCATGCCGCTGCGCGGCGGCTGCTGCTTCTCCACGGCCAGTTGCAGCGTGCGCGTGAGGCGTGGCGTCGGCAGCTTCGACATTGCCGCAGCGTAGGCCGCAGCGACTGAACGAAGCAGCGCCTCGACGCCTCGCCCGTCCCGCGCCGAGATGTGGTGCCGCTCCGCGAACGACAGGAAGCCGAGCTTGCGCTCAAACTCGCGCTTGACCGCCGCGCGCGCCTCCGTATCCGCGGCGTCCCACTTGTTGATTGCAACGACGAGCGCACGGCCCGCTTCGAGAATATGGCCCGCGAGATGTGCATCCTGCTCGGTGATCCCGGCCGCGGCGTCGACGAGGAGCACGACGACGTGCGCATCTTCGATCGCCTGGAGCGTCTTGATGACGGAAAATTTCTCGACGCTCTCGCTCACCTTTCCGCGGCGCCGAACGCCCGCGGTGTCGATGACCGTGTAGCGACGCTCCCCGCGCTCGAAGTCGAGGTAAATTGCGTCGCGCGTCGTGCCGGGCACGTCGAAGGCGATCACGCGCTCTTCGCCGACCAGCGTGTTGACGAGCGTCGATTTGCCGACGTTGGGGCGCCCGACGACGGCGACGCGGATGCGCCGCGCATCACCTTCCGGTTCGGCGTCCGCGTGCTGATCCGGCAGGGAGCCCATTCCCTGCTCGAGCGCGAACTCGATCAGCTCGCGAACGTTCTCCCCGTGCGCAGCGGAAATCGGGTGCGGCTCGCCGAGCGCGAGCTCGTGGAACTCCGCGACGGTTCGTTCCGGCGGTAGACCTTCCGCCTTGTTGACAGCGAGAATGATGGGTCGCTGCGATTTGCGCAGCAGCTCGCCGATCGCGCGATCCTGGGGCGCGAGACCCGCACGTGCGTCGACGATGAACACGACTGCGTCGGACTCGGCGATTGCCGCCTTCGCCTGCTTCGCCATTTCGAACAGGATGCCCGACGTTGCCACCGGTTCGAAGCCGCCGGTGTCGACGACGAGAAACGACTGCTCGCCGATCCGCGCGCGTCCGTAATGACGATCGCGCGTCAGGCCGGGAAGGTCCGCGACGAGCGCGTTCCGGGTGCGGGTGAGTCGATTGAAGAGCGTCGATTTGCCGACGTTGGGACGGCCCACGAGCGCAATGGTTGGCAGCATGGCACGTCGCCGGATCCGTCGCCGTTACCGCGAGGAAACCGAGAAGACGGTTCCCTTCTCGGACTGCCACAGCAATCCGCCGCCGAGCTGTACGGGTTGTGTCGTGGCGTGGCTGCCATCGGTTGCAAGCCGGCCCACGTACGCACCGTCGCTGCGCGAGAGCAGGTGCAGATAGCCTTCGATGTCGACGACCCCGATTTCGTCGCCGATCACCTGCGGTCCGCCGATCCTGCGCTTCGCGAGCACGTCCTGCTTCCAGATCGATGCGCCGTTGCTGCGATCGAATGCCTGCACGACGTTCTTGTCGTCCACGAGATAGAGACGCTGCGAATCCGCGGTAATACCCGCCAGCGTCGACACGTCCCGCGACCAGCGCACGGTCCCGCGAACGATTTCGAAGCACGCAACGCGCCCCTGATAAGCGGCTGCGCATACTTCCCCTTCATCGACGTAGGGCAGGCTCGTCACGTCCGCGATGCGCTCGAGCTCCGTCGCGCCTTTCGGCGTCGCGACGGTGCCGTCCCATGCAAGGGTGCCGCTTTGCGTGTCGATCGCAAGCAGGCGGCCTCCGGCGGTGCCGACGAGCAGCCCTCCCCGGGATACGACCCCACCCGCCGCATTTCGCACGGTCAGTGGCGGGTTCGTCCGCTGATCCACCCACAGTGTCTTGCCGTCGGCGCTGCCAAGCCCGTAGATGCGTCCGTCGCCCGAGAACACGATGACGACCTTGTCGGAGATGCGTGGCGGCGCAATCAGCTCGCTCGTCACGCGGGCAGTCCACACGGGCTTGCCGTCGGCGTCGAATGCAAGGACCTCCCCCTTCTCGGTGCCGACGACGACGAGATCGTCGCTTGCACCCGGGCCCGCGGACAGCGGCTTCCCGGCGCTCGCACGCCACACGACACGTCCGGTGGCCGTATCGAGCCGCATCAGCGTGCCGTCGCTCGATGCCGCATAGACGGCGTTCGTCGTGACCGCCGGCGCGATGCCCGGCGTTGCCTTGCCGACGGCCTGCTGCCAGTTGATGCGCGGCGTGACCGTTGCGTTCAATGCGGGCAGCGGCCCGGGCTTCTTGCTTCCGCCGGTGAGCCAGGCAAACGATGGATGCGGAATCGAACTGATCCAGGACGTAAGCGGAGATTCGGACATGCTCGCGCATCCGGAGCAAACGAGCGCCGCGGCGAATAGGAGTGCGCGCGCGAGCGATCGCCTGCACTGCATCATTTCGCCGCTCCAGAAGGCGCTTTCGCGGCCTCGTTCGCTGCGACATCCGGCGCCTTGGCTGTTGCGGCAATCGCGTCGTGCTTGACTTGCACATAGTTGCGGTACGGCGACTTCGGATCGAGCTTCGACAGCGCCGTCTCGTACGCGACACGCGCATCGGCGGGGCGGCCGGCAGCGACGAGCGCGTCGCCGCGCAGGTCGGCGTAAAGACCGTCGAACGTCTCCGGATGCTTGCCGCCGAGGGTCGCGAGTGCGGCGTCGTGCTGCTTCTCGTCGATCTGCACCTGCGCGAGACGGTAACGCGCGATCGCCTGCAGCTCTTCCTCCTTCGCGTGCTCGACGACCCACGCGTATTGCGCCTTGGCGCCTTCGCGATCGCCGCTGTCATACAGGAGCTTGCCGAACAGCAGCGCCCCGCGGGGCGCATATCCGGTGCCGGCGTAACGCTCGGTAAGCTGTGCCGCGGCGTCCTTGCCCTTCGGAGCGTCCTTGGCGCGCACGGCATCGCTCACGGCCGCGTAGAGCACCGACGCATCTTCTGCGCGCTTTCCCGCCCACCAGCGCCATCCCTGCACACCCGCCACGAGAAGCAGCGCCAGCACGAGCCCGACCGTGACGGCGCCGCCGTAGCGCGCCCACCACGCCTTCAGTTCGTCGATCTGCTCCTGCTCTTCCAGATCATAGACAGCCATATTCGTCCTTGGAGATGTTCATTGCGGCGAACCGCGCCGGAAGGTCCTGCACGGGCACGGAGACCTGGTCGCCGCCGTTACGCAGCGTCTTGATGGCGACGCTGTGGCTGTCGGCCTCGTCGTCGCCGATGATCACCGCAAGCCGCGCGCCGCTCGCGTCCGCCTTCTTCATTTGCGCCTTGAAGCCGCCGCCCCCCGCGTGCAGGACGACGGAAGCACCATGGTCGCGCAGCGTCTCTGCGATGCGTCGTGCGAGCGCGCCTCCACGCTCTCCCGCGTGCACGATGTAACCGTCGGGCACGTGAATGCGGGTCGCACCTTGCGCGTGCATCAGCAGAATCAGTCGCTCGACGCCGATCGCGAACCCGCACGCCGGTGTCGGCTTGCCGCCGAGCGCCTCGAACAATCCATCGTAGCGCCCGCCGCCCGCGACCGTGCCTTGTGCGCCGAGCGCACCGGTTGCCCACTCGAACACCGTGCGGTTGTAGTAATCGAGACCGCGGACGAGACGAGGGTCCACGGTGTAGTGGATGTCGGCTTCGTCGAGCAATGCGCAAAGCGCGTCGAAGTGCGCGCGCGATGCGGGCAGAAGCCGGTCGATCAGCCGCGGCGCGCTCGCGATCATTTCCTGCAACGCCGGATTCTTGCTGTCGAGTATGCGCAGCGGGTTCGCATGCAGCCGGCGCAGCGCGTCCTCGTCCAGCGCCGCGCGATGCCGCTCGAAGTACTCGATGAGCGCGGCACGATGCGCGTGACGCTCGGCGGCGTCGCCGATCGAGTTGATCGAGAGCCGGACATCGGAGAGCCCGAGCGCACGCCACAGGCGCGCGAGCATGACGATCTGCTCGGCGTCGACGTCGGGTCCCGGAAATCCGAGTGCCTCGACGTCGAGCTGGTGGAACTGCCGATAGCGGCCCTTCTGCGGACGCTCGTGCCGGAACATCGGGCCGCCGGTCCATACGCGCAACGGCCGCTCGTACGTGAGGCTGTGCTCGATCGCTGCGCGCACGATGCCCGCGGTCGCCTCCGGTCGCAGCGTCAGGCTCTCGCCGTTCAATCGGTCGTCGAACGTGTACATCTCCTTTTCGACGACGTCGGTGTGCTCGCCGATGCTGCGCACAAAGAGCGGGGTGCATTCGACGATGGGCAGGCGCATCTGCCGATAGCCGTAGCGCTCGAAAATGTCGCGAGCAACGTCCTCGAAGCGCTGCCAGGCAGCGGCCTCGTCGGGTAGCACGTCGTTCATGCCGCGCACGGCCTGCAATGCCGTTGCCATTGCTTTCCTGTCGTGTCCCAGGTGTCGGTGCGCGCTGTCCGCGCCTACCGCAGCGCCACGCGGGCGACGCTGCCACGCGTATACGGGGCGAGATCGAGCGACTGACCGCGGAACGTCACGGCGACCTCGGGGGCGTTGCCGAGCGCGAGCTCGAACGGCGGCGTGCCGTTGACCGTCTGCGTCATTCCCGCGCCGCCGGTCATCTGCAGAATGACGCGCCCGCTCGCATCCTTGACCTCGGCCCAGGACGTTCCCTTGAATGCGAGCACGAGCGCAGCCGCACTGTTCCCGGTATCGGCAGGCGTCGTGGCGGTCGCTGCCGATGGGGCAGGTGCGGACGTCGCACCGCTTGGTGCGGGCGCCGACGTTGCGCCGCCCGGGACGGGGGCGGGTGTCGCGGAAGCGGCGACCGGCGACGCGCCGGATGCGCCGGATGCGGACGACGGCGAGGTCAGTGCCGGCGTGGATGCGGAGGAGGCCGCCGCGCCCGACGCGACCGCCGTGCCCTCGCGTTGCTGGGCGTCGCCCGGCGGCGCCACAGGATTCGGCAACGCCGTGGTCGAAGTGACTGCGGAGATCGGCGCACGCGGCGAATCCGCCGTCGAGGAAGCGACGGCTCCTCTTCCCCGACTGAACGGATCGTTCCCGTGCTCGCGCAGGTACTCGTAATAGGCAGCGCCTGCGACCACCACAACGATCAGCATCGGCAGGAGCCAACGCGCGGCCGATCGCCGCGGTGCGCCTTCGATCGGCATTTCCCCCATGGGCCGCCGCGTCGCGGCGAGTGACGGACGTGAAAGTGCCGGCGCGCTTTCGGACGCGGGCAACAGTCCTAGAACAGTATCCGCGTCGAGTTGCAGGAAGCGCGCGTAGTTCCGCGCGAAGCCGCGGACGAACGTGCGCCCCGGCAAACGCTGAAAGTCATCGTCCTCGAGCGCCCGCACCTGACGGGGTGCGAGCTTCAATTGCTGTGCGACAGATTCGATGGACAAGCCGGCGGCTTCGCGCGCGGCGCGGAGCCGTGTGCCCGTCGTGTCCCGTGCGGGACTTGCGCTCGCCGCGCGCTCGCTGTCGATCGTGTCCGTCACTCGCACGTCCCGGCGGCGATGGCCTTGGCCTCCGGTGAATCGGGCCACCGGTTGCGCAACTGCGATTCATACGAACGCTCGGCCTCGCGGTCGCCCTGCTTGCGCTCGATGCACACGCCGAGGTAGAGCGCTTCCGCCGGCGGTGACTGCTGCTGCATGACCGGGCGCATCCATGCGCGTGCCTCGCCGACGCGCGATTCGCGGTACGCAAGAAGGGCGAGGTTGTAGGCGGCGACGGGGTTGCCAGGCGAAGCGGTCAACGCACGGCGAAAATAGTCGTCTGCACTTCTGGTCTGGCCGAGCGCGAGGCTGCACTTGCCGGCGTTGATGAGCGCGATCTCCGGTGACTTGTACAGCGGGTCTCGGAGCACCTGTTCGAACTCCACCATCGCTTCGCGCGGGCGGCCGGTGCCGCACAGGTAGGCACCCCAGTTAGCATGAATGTCCGAGTCGTTCGGTGCGAGCGCGACCGCCTGCCGAAAGCTTTCCTCGGCCTTGTCGCGCTCGCCGAGCATCGCGTAGACGAGCCCGTAGATGTTGTAGAGGCGCGGATACGTCGGATCGAGCGCCTTCGCGGCGCCGAGCTCTTCGAGCGCGATGTCCATCTGGCCGCGCTCGTAGTAACCCGCTGCAAGCTCCGTGCGAATTGCGGCGCGTGCCTGGGGCGTCACCTCCGGCGCCTTGATCGGCGTGGGATTGGGGGGCGGCGGCGCCTGGACAGGTCCAGCTGGCTTGTTCGAAGCGCATGCGGCGAGTGCGACGGCCGCGAGGAGGAAGGGTAGCGAGCGCATCATGCGAACGGGTCCGATGAGAAGCGAGCGATCAATGCGTGCGCCAGGGTGCGCGCGCATCCGCGCGTGGCGACGATCTTGCACGCAGGCATTGCGAATTCCGCGCGCCGCGTCAGCGCACGACCGCGAGCGGAATGCGCGCCGCCAGCCGTCGCTTCGTGCGGTCCTGCACGTGGCCCGCGAGCTGGCCGCATGCCGCCGCGATGTCGTCGCCGCGCGTCTTGCGAATTGTCGCGATGATGCCCGCATCCTGCAATGCGTGCGCGAATCCCCGGATTCGCTCGCGCGGGCTCGTCTCGAAGCCGCTGCCCGGAAAGGGATTGAACGGAATCAGGTTGAGCTTGCACGGAACGTCGCGCACGAGGTCGATTAACGCCTTTACGTGCTGCGGCTGGTCGTTCACCTGATCGAGCATCACGTACTCAAATGTGATGAAGTCGCGCGGCGCCCGGTCGAGATAGCGCAGGCACGCGGCCATCAGCGTCGACAGCGGATGCTTGCGGTTGATCGGCACGAGACGGTCGCGCAAATCGTCGGTGGGCGCGTGCAGCGAAACGGCCAGCGCGACCGGGCATTCGTTGCGGAGCCGGTCGATATAGGGGACGAGGCCCGACGTCGACAGCGTCACGCGACGACGCGACAGTCCGTACGCGTTATCGTCGAGAAACAGCCGGAGCGCGGGCACGACGTTGTCGAAGTTCGCAAGCGGCTCGCCCATCCCCATCATGACGACGTTGGTGATCGGCGCATGGTCGTGCTTCCCCCACGCTTTGGGCTGCGCCCCTGCGCTGTTCCCCGATGGGGTGCCATTCGCGCCGCTCAGCTGGGGTTCGGCCTGGTTGCATTCCGCGAGCAGCGTCCGGTTTGCATGCCACAGCTGGCCGACGATCTCGGCCGTCGACAAATTGCGGTTGAAGCCCTGGCGGCCGGTCGAGCAGAACGCGCAATCGAGCGCACAGCCTGCCTGCGACGAGATGCAAAGCGTCCCGCGGTCCGGCTCTGGAATGTAGACCGCCTCGACCGCGTTGCCGTTGCCTGCATCGAGAAGCCACTTGCGGGTTCCGTCGGCGGCGGTGCTGTCGCGCAGCACCTCGGGTGCGCGAATCTCCGCTTCATCGGCAAGTGCGGAGCGGAGCGGTTTCGCTAGATCCGTCATCGTCTCGACGTCGCTCGCGAAGCGCTGGTGGATCCAGCGTGACACCTGCCGTGCCCGGAACGGCTTGTGTCCGCGTGAGGCGAACCACGCGGCAAGCGCGGCGGGGTCGAGATCGAGCAGGTTGGTCATCGGTACACCGGATGATGCTGTAGCGTCGCCTTGCGGCCCGCCGGTCGAGCGCTCAACGGCGATAGATCGTGTGCGCGGGAAAAAAATAGGCGATTTCGGTCGCGGCGGTTTCCGGTGCATCGGACCCGTGGACCGCGTTCGCGTCGATGGACTGTGCGAAGTCGGCACGAATGGTGCCGGGCGCGGCCTTCTTCGGATCGGTCGCGCCCATCAGCTCGCGGTTCTTCGCGATCGCGTTGTCGCCTTCGAGCACCTGGATCATCACCGGTCCCGTCGTCATGAACTCGACGAGATCGCGGAAGAACGGCCGCTCGCGGTGCACGGCGTAGAATCCCTCGGCATCGGCGCGGGACAGCCACAGCATGCGCGCCGCCGCGATCCTGAGCCCGGCCTTTTCGAAGCGCGCGTAGATCTCGCCGATCGCGTTCTTGGCCACCGCGTCCGGTTTGATGATCGAGAGCGTTCGTTCAACCGCCATGTCCCTGCTCCGACTGGATAAAAGCGAGTAAATTCAAAATTATAACACCCGGAGTTCGCGCGAGCGACCCCTGCGAACGGCTGCCGCTCGCGGTTGAAGCGGGATTGAATGCGGTCAACCGGCCGGCGGGCGCGACCAAGCCGGAAGGCGGTCTCGGTGGCGGTCCTGTCTCGGCGGCGGCCCTGCCGCACGCGCGCTCGCGGGGGCGCGCGGATTCACATCATGCCGAGCGTTTTCGGCAGCCAGATCGACATCGCGGGCCAATAAGTGACGACGAGCAGGAACACGAGCATCGTGAGGAGCCATGGCCACACGGCCACCGTCAGCTCGGTGATGCCCATTTTCGTGATGCCCGATGCGACGTACAGGTTTAGCCCGACCGGCGGATGGCACATGCCGACTTCCATGTTGACCACCATCATGATGCCGAAGTGGATCGGATCGATGCCGAGCTTCATCGCGACCGGGAACAGGATCGGCGCCATGATGAGCACAATGGAGGATGGCTCCATCACGTTGCCGGCGAGCAGCAGGAGCACATTGACGACGAGCAGGAACGTGACGACGCCGAGGCCCTTGTCGAGCATCCATGCGGCGAGAACCTGCGGAATCTGCTCGGAAGTCATCAAATAGCTGAACATCACCGCGTTCGTGATGATGTAGAGCAGCATCGCGCTCATGTTCGCGGACTGCAGCAACACGCGCGGCACGTCCTTGACGCCCAGGTCGCGGTAGACGAACACGGCGATGAGGAACGAGTACACC
>JBKPOL010000413.1:0-3077 GCA_046733075.1 Pseudomonadota bacterium
TTTCGACTTCGGTTCCTCCGGGGGCCATAGTGGTTGTGCCGGCGACGGCGCTTGTGGCGGCGGCTGCGGCTAGTCCAGCCGTGCGGGATGTTCACGGCCGGCACGCTGGTCGCAGTAACGTTCGGGACAGATGCGTTACTCAGCCAAGGACCGGTGCGCACCGTGAATCGACAAGACCGCTTTTGTCGACCAGAGATGTCCGCGAACGGCTACTTCTCTATCGCACGAATTGCGGACTGGACGTCGAGTCGAAACACTTGCCCGCGATCGTGTTCATAATCGGTACACGGCTGATTTGCCGGTCCGGTGTGCGACGCCACCGCGCAGGTCAGTTGAAGACGCTCGCCGTCACGAGGAGGCCGTGACATGACCTGGAGCACCGGGTAACCGCGACCCCGCGTGGCCGCGCGTATCATGACGCCTCGATATGCGGCGAATAAAAAGTGTTGTCGCCTGGATTGCGCTCATTGCGCTGGCCTGGCCATCGCTCGGCGCGCTGCCGTGGCTTACGCAGCCGGCGCAGGCACATGCGACCGGTCACAGCCATGCGCACGAATCGCAGCCGCATCGGCACATCGATCCATCGACCATTCCCGGTAGCCCCACTCATCCGGCGGATCACAACTGTTTCGAGTGCCAGGTACTGCAGCACTTGGCGCGCTGCGTCTTTCCCGCGCCCGTTACCGGAATCGTTCCATCCATCGTCACCTGTGACGTTGCACCTCGCGTCGCGGCCGCGCTGCCACCGGTTCATGTGGCCACGGCACTCCCACCCGCCCGCGCTCCTCCCTCCGCCATCGCCTGATTCGAACCATCAGGTCACGAGCTGACGATCCTGCGCGCTGTTTATCGTGCCTGGACCGTCGTAGTGCGCGCCACGCGTCCTCGCCTCGCACGCACGCGTTTCAATTGGCGGAGGAAAATCGCAATGCGATCAATATTGCTGCTGCGTGCCGGCATGATTGCCGTCGCGCTCGCCGGCGCGAGTACGGCGCTCGCTCATGGATTTGCCGGCAAACGGTTCTTTCCGGCGACCTTGGCGACTGAGGACCCGTTCGTCGCTGACGAGTTGTCCTTACCCACGATTTTTTACCAGAAGTTCGGCGCATCCGGTGACCAGCCAGGCACGAGGGAAACGGATTTTTCCGTCGACGTGTCGAAGCGGATCACCGAGAACTTCGGCGTCGGCTTCGGTGCGACCTACAAGAACGTACGCCCCGACGACGGCGAATCGCAGCGCGGATTCGACAATCTCGCAGCCAGCATCAAGTACAAGTTCTACCAGAGCGATGAGCACGAAACGATACTGTCCGCCGGCATCGACTGGGACATCGGCGGCACAGGAGCGAAGCGAACCGGCGCGGAATCGTTCAGCACGATCACTCCGGCGCTGTTCTTCGGAAAAGGATTCGGCGACCTGCCTGCGGATATGAAGTTCCTGCGTCCGCTCGCCGTCACCGGACTCATCGGCGTAGGAATCCCGACGCGAAGCAGCACGACCACGATCAGCGACGAAGGCGACGTCGACGTCGAGCGCCATCCGCACACGCTGGAATGGGGATTCTCGATTCAGTACAGCCTTCCGTACCTGCAGTCTTTCGTCGAGGACGTCGGCCTGCGCGCGCCATTCAATCGAATGATCCCGGTAGTCGAGTTCGCGATGGCGACAGCCCTGGATCGCGGGGCGAGCGGCACGACCGGCACCATCAACCCCGGGATCATTTGGGCAGGTCAGGCCATCCAATTGGCGTTCGAGGCGGTTATTCCGATCAACAATGCCAGCGGAAACCGTGTGGGCTGGCTGGCCCAACTGCACTTCTTCCTCGACGACCTGTTCCCGCAGACGGTAGGACGTCCGATATTCAGGAATTGACATGCTGAGACTCTTTCTGCTCGTTTGCGTGGGTCTCATGAACACATCGGCACTGGCTCACGCCTTCCTCGATCACGCGGTGCCAGCCGTCGGCAGCACCGTGCGTCAGCCGCCGAGGGAGATCCGCTTATGGTTCACGGAGCGACTGGAACCGGCGTTTTCCAAGGCTCGTGTCGTCGACAAGACGGGCAAGCAGGTGGATGCCGGCGACTCGCACGTCGATGCAGCCGATCCGACCGTCATCACGACGACCGTTCCGGCGCTTGCGCCGGGCAGTTACCGCGTCGTGTGGCGAGTGGTCTCGGTCGATACGCATGTGACGGAAGGTGACTTCACCTTCGAAGTGTCCTGATGATCGTCGGCGACTGGTCGATTCGCATGGCACGGATAGCCATTTCACCTTCGAAGTGTCGTAGCGATCGTCGCCGAATCGGTCGCGAGGTAAGGTGACGGAGTCCGTTCTGATCGCTGCGCGCGCCGTTCACATCGGCGCCGCGATGCTGCTGTTCGGCGAGCTGCTTTTCGCATTCGGCATAACCGCACATTCGCCGGGAAGTGCGGGAGTGCCGCTGTCGCGCCAAGGTGGCCGCGACGAGTCCCGACTTCGGTCAGTTCTTGCGTGGGCACTTGCCTTCAGCGCGGTGTCGTGGGCGATATGGTTGGTGCTCGAGGCGGCGAGCATGGCGGGAACTTCGTTGCAGGCGCTCGACCTCGGCACGCTGAACCTTGTGCTCGGTGAGAGCGCGTTCGGACATTGGTGGTGCGTGCGCATCGCGCTTCTCGCTATCCTCGTCGTCGCCTCGTTATCGATCCGAGCGACGAACGACGCGCGCAATCGATGGGGCACCCTTGTCGCCGTCGCAGTGTCCGCGATCTATCTCGCCACGCTGGCCTTCGCGGGCCACGCCGCTGCGTCGCAAGGCGCAGGACGGGTCGTGCACCTGGCTTCCGACGCGTCGCATGCGCTGGCCGCGGGCGCCTGGCTCGGTGCGCTGCCCGCGTTCGTTGCATTCCTGCGCAGTGGCTGGCCGAACGCGATATTGGCGCGCGGCACACGCATGTTCTCGCTGCTAGGCGTCAGCAGCGTTTCAGTTCTGCTCGCGAGCGGAATTGTGAATGCGTATTTTCTGGTGGGATCCTTCGCCGCGCTTTTCGGCACACCATACGGTCAGCTGCTGATGGCAAAAATTGTGCTGTTCGCGAC
>JBKPOL010000414.1:0-7136 GCA_046733075.1 Pseudomonadota bacterium
CCATAACCTTCCGCAACGTAGCCGCGCGCGATCATCGCCTGCTGCACCGTCGGATCCGTCGTGAAGCGATGATTGGAGTCCGCGCGGTTGTTCCAGCTCCGATAAATCGGAATGCTGTTGGCGGGACATTGCCCCGTCTGCACGTCGGGAAGGTAGACCCCGAATGCATTGCTCGTTTCCTCCATCCAGGCATCGGGGAAGCGGAGTCGAACATAGTCGCATTCGGAGGGAGCCGCCGAGTAGAAATGCGAATCAAGTCCCGCTCCGGGAAGGCCATAGAAGCGGCACACCGGCAACGCGTTGGCTGCCGGTGTGGTCGGGTCGAAGACCTTGAACGTGTAATTGGTCCGTTCCCAGCCGACCAATCCGCCTGCGTCGAGCTTGGCGATTTCGTTCGGCATTGCCGTGACGAAGTAGTGATCTAGGGCGGCGTTGTAATACTCGACGGCGTCGAGCGTCGCCGCTTGCGCGCAAGTGAGCGCGACGAGCGCGACGAGCGCGACCATCAGCGAGGAGAAACGGAAAAGACGCGGCGCGAACTTCATGAGGACGGCTCCGGGTGCGATTGATCGAGTGGTCCGCGCCCCGTCAATCGCTATCGAGAGCCGTCGGCGTATCCGCCGTCGCGCGAAATCCAAGCCCACCGACCGGCAATTGCGCACGGAGTTCCCGTCGCGCCGGTCGGGGGCGCTTCCCTGCATGCTATGCTGATTCGCGGAGGCGAGCGCGCGGGACGACGCGGCACGCATCACACGTCCTCCGCGCATTCGCTCGAAATCAGAACGTCGGAGACTCACATGCCAAAACGCATGCATCAAGCGATGCTCATTCTCGCATGGCTGCTCGCGTCCATCGCGAGCGCTAACGCGCAGACGCTGCGCATCGGCCTCGCCGAGGATCCCGACGTGCTCGATCCGACGCTCGCGCGGAGCTTCGTCGGCCGCATCGTGTTCGCCTCGCTTTGCGACAAGCTCTTCGACATCGACGAAAAGCTCGCGATCGTTCCGCAACTCGCCGAGAGCTACCAATGGTCGAGCGACAGCAAGGCGCTGACGATCAAGGTGCGTCCGGGCGTTACGTTCCAGGACGACGAAAAGCTCGATGCAGCGGCCGTCAAATACAGTCTCGAGCGGCACAAGACGATGGCGGGCTCCAACCGGCGCGGCGAGCTTGCGCCGCTCGCGAGCGTGGATGTCGTCGATCCAATGACAGTGCGTCTCAACCTGAGCGCGCCGTTTTCGCCGCTGCTCGCGCAATTGGCGGATCGCGCGGGGATGATCGTTTCGCCGAAGGCGGCACAGGCGGCAGGCGACAAGTTCGGCGCCAAGCCGGTGTGTGCCGGTCCGTTTCAGTTCACCGAGCGCGTCGCGCAGGACCGCATCGTGCTCGAACGTTACGCCAATTACTGGAACAAGGGGACGATCCATTTCGATCGCATCGTGTTTCTCCCGATCCCCGATTCGACGGTTCGCCTCGCCAACCTGCGATCGGGCCAGCTCGACTTCATCGAGCGTCTTGCCGCCTCCGACGTACCGCAACTCAAGGGCGATGCGCGGTTCGGCATCACGAAAATCACCGAGATCGGCTACCAGGGAATCACGATCAACGTCGGCAAAAGCGATCTCGCCCAGAAGAACCCGCTCGGCCGCGACCCGCGCGTTCGCGAGGCCTTCGAGCTCGCGCTCGACCGGGACGGCATCGTGCAGGTTGCGATGGATGGGGAGGCCGACGTCGGCAATCAGTGGGTCGCGCCGAACAACACGTTCTATGCGAAGAACGTCCCAATTCCCGCGCGCAACCTCGCCCGCGCCAAGCAGCTGCTCCAGGAAGCGGGTGTTCCGAACGCATCATTCACATTGATGACGCCAACCACCGCCGACGCCCAGCGCATTGCACAAGTCGTGCAGGCGATGGCTCGCGAAGCGGGCTTCGACGTCAAGATCCAATCGACGGAATTTGCGACGTCGCTCGACCTCGCCGACAAGGGTCAGTTCGACGCCTATGTGCTCGCATGGAGCGGCCGAGCGGATCCCGATGGCAATATCTACAGCTTCGACGCGTGCAAGCAGCCGCTCAACTACGCGGGCTACTGCAAGCCGGAAGTCGACGACCTGCTGAATCGTTCGCGCTCGACGCGCGATGTCGACGAACGCCGCAAGCTCTTCAGTGAGCTCGCCGCGATCGCGCTCAAGGATCGGCCCATTGTGTACCTGTTTCACCGGCACTGGCTGTGGGCGTACACGAGCAAGCTCGAAGGCCTGCGCCCCGTCCCGGATGGCCTCGTGCGCGTCACCGGGCTGCGCTTCAAGTAACGGCGGTCTCCTCCGGAGTCTCACGTGTCGACATTCCTCATTCGACGCGTGGCGGCGATCGTGCCGACGCTGCTGTTCGTCTCGATCCTGATCTTCGGACTGCAGCAGTTGCTGCCCGGGGATCCTGCGATGGTGCTCGCAGGCGAGGAGCGCGATCCCGCCGTGATCGCGCACCTCCGCGAGACGATGCACCTCGATCAGCCGTTTGCGGTGCGTTACCTTTACTGGCTGCGCGGTGTCGTCCACGGCGATCTCGGTGAATCGTTGCGCATGCAGCAACCGGTCGGCGCGCTGATTGCGGCGAAGCTGCCCGTCACGCTCGAGCTCGCCTGCATCGCGATCGTCATCGCGCTCGCGATCGGGATTCCCGCCGGCGTCGTTTCCGCGGTCCGCCGGGGTACCGCGTGGGATTACGGCGCGAACGTCGTCGCGCTCTGGGGATTGTCCACGCCGAACTTCTGGCTCGGCATCATGCTGATCCTGCTCTTCTCCGTCACGCTCGGCTGGCTGCCCGCCTCCGGATATGTGAGTCCCCTTGAGAATTGGCGGGCGAATCTCGCATCGATGATCATGCCGGCGTTCGTGCTCGGCAATGCAATCGCCGCGGTGCTGATGCGGCATACCCGTAGCGCGATGCTGCAGGTACTGTCGTCCGATTACGTGCGCACCGCACGCGCGAAGGGCGCGCGCGAGCGCGACGTGGTTTTGAAGCACGCACTGCGCAACGCGCTCATTCCCATCATCACGCTCGGCGCGCTCGAATTTGGCACGCTGCTCTCGGGTGCCGTTCTCACCGAGCAGGTGTTCACCATTCCCGGCTTCGGGAAGCTGATCGTCGACGCGGTCTTCAACCGCGATTACGCGGTCGTGCAGGGCGTGGTGCTGTTCACGGCCACGGCCTACATCATGCTTAACCTCGTCGCCGACATCGCCTACGCCGTGGTGAATCCACGCATCCGCGTCCAGTGACGATGCGCGCGATGCCCTCATCCATCGAGGCCGCACCGCCGGGCAGTTGGCGATGCGGAGCAAGGCGCTTCTGGCGATGACCACCGTTGCGCTCGCTGACGGCACGCCGCGTTCGCCCGCCGATCTGCGCACGTCCTCAACACGAGCGAATGTGCTTCCGCGCTTGCTGCGGCGCCCGTCGGCAGCCGTGGGACTGGTCATCATCGTTGCGTTCGTCGTCCTGGCGCTCTTCGCGCCATGGATTGCGCCTTACGATCCGATCGCAACGAGTTTCGCAACCGTGCGGAAGGCGCCGAGCGCCGCGCACTGGTTCGGTACCGACGAGATCGGGCGAGACGTGTTCGCGCGCGTCGTGTTCGGCGCACGGGCGTCGCTGCTGGCCGGCGTCGTTTCCGTCCTGATCTCGCTTTCGATCGGCGTGCCGGTCGGCCTCCTCGCCGGTTATGCGGGTGGCGCGACGGATATGCTGATCTCGCGCATTACCGATGCATTGCTCGCCTGTCCATTCCTGATCCTGGCGATTGCGCTCGCGGCCTTTCTCGGGCCGAGCCTCACCAACGCGATGATTGCCATCGGCATCTCGGCCACGCCGATATTCATCCGGCTGACGCGCGGCACAACACTCGCCATCAAGGCCGAAGACTTCGTTCTCGCCGCGCGTGCCATCGGCAATCCGCCGTGGCGAATCGCGCTTCGGCACGTGCTGCCGAACATCGTTCCGCCGCTGCTCGTACAGGCCACGCTGGCGATCGCGGCCGCCGTCATTGCGGAGGCGAGCCTGTCGTTTCTCGGGCTCGGACAGCAGCCACCGCAGCCAAGCTGGGGCAGCATGCTCAACACGGCGAAGAACTACATCGACAATGCGCCTTGGATGGCCGTCTGGCCGGGTGTGTCGATCTTTCTCCTGGTACTGTCGTTCAATCTCGTCGGCGACGGCCTTCGCGACGCGCTCGATCCACGTCACGCATGAAGCGCGCAGCACTAACGGCGGGCGTAAGCTCGCAGTTAGCGAGGGTAAGCTCAGGACTACAAGCGACTTGTAACAACGTCAACCGGTCCATCCTGCGCGCCGTTTTCATCGCGTGAAGATCCGCGCGAAACGCGCACGCGTTGGAGCGCTCCAACGTGCAGTGATGAGTGGAGGTTTCGATGAAACGCATATTGATAGCGTGTGCACTGGCGGCGGCGCTCGGCGTAGCCACGACAGGCGCAATGGCAGCAGGTGGTCACGGAGGTGGTGGCCACGGCGGTGGCGGTTGGGGTGGTGGTGGCCACGGCGGTGGCGGTTGGGGTGGTGGTGGCCACGGCGGTGGCGGTTGGGGTGGTGGCCACGGCGGTGGCGGCTGGAGCGGCGGCGGCCACGGCGGGAACTGGCATGGCGGCTCTCATGGGGGTCATTTCCACGGCCATAGTCACTTCGGCGGAAGCGTGTTCATTGGCTGGCCCTGGTACTGGTGGGGACCCACTGCTTACGCCTACCCCGCGTACTACTACGACTACCCGTATTACAGCTACCCGTCGTACTACGACTCCACCGAAGTCTATGTGGAACCGCCCGCCGGCGGCACCGTAACGCCCGCGCCGGCACCAGGCCAGCCGAAGGCCCAGTATTACTGCCCGGAGAGCGGCTATTACCCGTCCGTGCAGACGTGCCCGCGCGGCTGGCTGCGCGTCGTGCCGGATGGGCCGCCTCCATCCTGAGATCCGGCGGAATGGCAAGCGAAACCGGCCCCGAGCGGGCCGGTTTCGCATTACAGGATCGGTGAACGGGCTCCCGTCGGCCCCGTACTGAACTGGACCCGAGCGGGCTGGTTATGTCTTGCAGGATCGGTAAACTCCCTCGTGGTCGGCCCGTACTGCTTAGGCGATTCGTGCTGACCGGGCGCGCTCCGCTTCAGCTTCGTGCGGCGATCTCGAAAAACGGTTCTGATCAGGGCGTTGCAATACGCACGAGGCGGTCCGTGCCCGATTCCGCGGCCCACGCCTCGCCCCGTCGCCCGAGCATCTGGCGAACGTTGGCACCCTCCCGGTTGGAGGGGTAGCTCACGAACTTCTGTGTCATCGGATCGAACTCGACGATCGCGTTGGTCGACCAATCCGTAAGCCAAACGTGATCGTCGGGATCCACCCAGACAGAGTACGCGCGGGCACTCCCCGGGAGCTTCCATTCGGACCACGTCCCCGATGACGGATCGTAGCGGCCCACCTGCCCCGTATTCCAGTAACTCGCCCAGATGTTGCCCTTGGAATCCGACCAGACGCGCCGCGCGCCCTGGTTTTTTGTCGGCGGCTCGATGACCTTGGCTTCGCCGGTGGCGACATCGATGCGCGCGATATGGTTGCCGGCGAGCGACGCGTAATAGATGTCCCCCGACGGCGTCGTCGTGATCCCATAGGGCCCGTTGCCGCGCGGCGCGCGCCACACATGCACATCGCCGCTCGCCGGATCCAGCCGACCGTAGTAGCCGCTTTGTCCGGTAAACCAGACCCGGCCCGAGCGATCGAAGGTCAGCGTGTTGAGATTCGCGTTCGGCGCTGTTGAGGGCAGCGGCCAGCGCTTCACGGCACGGGTCACCGGATCCACACGAACAATCGCGTTCTGGCCGCCATCGGTGATCCAGGGCGCGCCATCGGGACCGACGACGACGCCGTGCGGCGCGGAGTTGTTGCCGAGGGGTACTTCCTCCACCTTCCCGGTGGCGGGGTCGAGGATGCCGAGCTTTCCGGTTGCTTGCGCCGTGTAGTAGACGGGGCCGTTCGGCTCGCGCGATGCGGCAACATCGTGAGGATGCGCCCCCCGCACGACCGGGAAATACGTCGTCGACCGCGGGGGTTGCGCAACAGCCGCCGCGGCGGCCATGCACAGCGCGATCAGCGAAAGAAGTCGGACGGGATTCATCGCGGAGCCTCCTTTTCAGGACCGATTCGTCGGGATTTTAGGCGGGGTGTGCACATTCGCCTACGGAGCAGCGTCCATTCGGCGGCTTGCGCCCCAAATGCGTTGCGGGGCAGCGCTGTCACGGCTTACGATGAAGCGCCGCTACCCGTTATTCTGCTGCGCAAAAGGAGACTTGAATGCGCTCATCGAGCTTGTCGTGCCTCATCGCGACGGCTGCGCTTCTCATCGCGTCGACGCCCGCCGCTGCTTTCAATTGCTACCTGATCGTCGACAAGGTCAATGAAGTCGCGTATCAGGGCGGCTTCCCGCCCATCGACCTGAGCGACGACGGCATCGCCGCGCGAAACGCAATGCGCGCGCGCGGCGAGCAGCTGGTCGTCATGGATACCGACAACTGCCCCTCGATCGATCGCGGTCGCACGACGAGCGCGCGCGGTCCCGCTACGGTCGAGGAGATCGTCGCCGGGATGCGTTCCGCCGTGCCTTACGGCAGCGGCGTCCAGCCGACGCGGGCGGAAACGACGACGACCGGCGGCATGACCCTTCCCAAGATCACCGTACCGCGCGCGACGGGCGGCGGCATGTCGACCGGGGGCCCGCCTTCAGGGATGTCGATTCGCTAGCAGCGTGATGCCGGTTCCTTGAAGTGGGGGCCGCGTCGGTGCCGAAGCAGACGCCAAGCCCCGCGCCGATGAAGGCGCTGCTGAAGATCTTTCCGGCTGCGCACTTCGTTGTCAGCGCGCTCTTCGCGCTCGCGGCGCTCGGACTCATCTGTTTTGCCGGATTCGAGTTGTGGCAAGTCGTTGCACCTGGCGAGAACAGCGGAGTCGGCGACCGCCTCGGTCACGTTCTCGATTCGATTGCGCTGCTGACGATCGCCGTTGCGACGCTTGAGCTTGCGCAGACGATCATTGAGGAGGAGCTGCAGCGCGAAGCCCACATGAGCGCTCCCACCC